>JAILNG010000101.1 GCA_024691875.1 Lachnospiraceae bacterium
GTGGATCCGGAGAACGAAGACAAGCTCCGTGCAGCCTTTGAGTCTCTCATGAAGAACAAGACTGTCATCATGATCGCTCACAGACTCAACACCATCCGCAACGCTCACCAGATCGTCGTTGTAAACAACGCAGGCATCACAGTGGGCACCCACGAGCAGCTCATTAAGGAAGACGGCCTCTACAGCCGCTTCGTGAAGATGCGCGAGCAGGCCGCCGGCTGGAAGCTGTAATTTTGCCCCTTTTGCGCGCCGGAGGACTCTTCGCTCCTCCGGGTGCCCCTTTGGGGACAGAAGGAATGCTTGCCAAAGGCAATTATTCTCCTCTTGCTCCCCACGGCCGCAACTTGGAATTTTTTGTACTATATATTGATTATTTGTGAGTAGACAGAAAAAATAATCTCAGATAAAATAGAATTTGGTGAGTTAGAGCGCGCTAACCATATGCCTGCCTGATCGGAGCAGCTTTCCCGATCGGGACAGCGGTGGCGGACTCAACGTGCCGGAACAATACAGAGTACAATGATCGAAAGATCCAAGGAGGAACTAACATGGGTGAGATTTTTAAGGGTATCCCCGAGATCAAATATGAGGGACCTGCAAGTAAGAATCCCTTCGCATTCAAGTATTACGATGCAGACAGGGTCGTATTGGGTAAGAAAATGAGCGAACAGCTTCCTTTTGCAATGGCTTGGTGGCACAATCTGTGTGCTAACGGCGTTGACATGTTCGGAAGAGGCACTGCTGACAAGCGTTTCGGCGCTGCAGAAGAGGGCACCATGGAGCATGCAAAGGCAAAGGTTGACGCCGGCGTTGAATTTATGAAGAAGCTGGGCATCAAGTACTACTGCTTCCATGACGTAGACCTTGTTCCCGAAGCTGATGATATTAACGAGACAAACAGAAGACTTGACGAGATCACGGATTACATTCTCGAAAAGACTAAGGGTACAGACATTAAGCTCCTTTGGGGTACAGCAAACATGTTCTCAAATCCCAGATTCATGAACGGCGCAGGCAGTACCAACGATCTTGACGTTTACTGCTTCGCAGCTGCTCAGGTTAAGAAGGTTCTTGAACTCACCGTTAAGCTCGGTGGTAAGGGCTATGTTTTCTGGGGAGGAAGAGAAGGCTACGAGACACTGCTCAACACAAAGGTTAAGTTCGAGCAGGAAAACATCGCAAACCTCATGAGAATGGCAAGAGATTACGGCCGCAAGATCGGCTTCAACGGAACATTCCTGATCGAGCCCAAGCCGAAGGAGCCCATGAAGCATCAGTATGACTTCGATGCTGCGACAGCTATCGGCTTCCTTAAGGAGTACGGCCTCGACAAGGATTTCAAGATGAACATCGAGGCAAACCACGCAACACTTGCCGGACACACATTCCAGCATGAGCTTCGCATCAGCCGCATCAACGGAATGCTCGGATCCATCGACGCAAACCAGGGCGACACACTTCTCGGATGGGACACAGACTGCTTCCCTTCAAACGTTTACGACACAACGCTTGCAATGTACGAGATCGTAAAGAACGGCGGACTCCCTGTCGGAATCAACTTCGACTCCAAGAACAGACGTCCCAGCAACACCTACGAAGACATGTTCCACGCATTCATCCTCGGAATGGATTCCTTTGCATATGGACTCCTTAAAGCCGCTGCGATGATTGAGGACGGCAGACTTGAGAAGAACATCGAGGAGCGTTACGCATCCTTCAATTCCGAGCTCGGTAAGAAGGTAAGAAGCGGTGAAAGCACCCTTGAAGAGCTGGCAGCAAAGGCAGCTGAGATGAAGGCTCCCGCAGTTCCCGTTTCCGGAAAGCAGGAGTATCTCGAAGGCATATTAAACAACATTATCTTGTCAAACAACTGATCAAATCTTCTATATATAACCCTTTTTGTGCGCCAAGGCATATGCTTTGGCGCAATTTTTTTGGACTTTTTTGGACTTTTTTTGACCCTTTGGGGACGGGGTTATGGTGCCATTTTTGACTCTGCAGCGTTTTGGGACCACCAGAGTCACTGTTTTGACACCCGGGGACAGGGTTATGATGTCATTTTGTTGACCCAATTGAAATAATTGGCGCTGAGAGTCACATGACAGAAGGCCTGAACCTTTTTTTGAGGGAAAAGTGTTGACTCATTTGAGGTATTTGGCATTGAGAGTCACATGAAGACTGCTTGTCGGCTTTTTTTGAGGGAAAAGTGTTGGCTCATTTGAAGCATTTGGCGCTGAGAGTCACATAAATACTGCTTGTCGGCTTTTTTTGAGGGAAAAATGTTGACTCGGTGGGAAGTTTTTGGTGATAGAGTCACTTTTTTTATCCGCTAACCCCTTCAACCTGGTGGGGGCATAGCCAAGAAAACTGGCAAAATCCATTAAAAAAGAAAAAAATAGCATTAAGGCGTTTGCCTTGGCTGAATTTTTGTTGAAAACCGGTAATTATATGTCACTATCTTGCGAATAAATGGATTTACAAACATTTATTTTGCTGATATGATTAATAAAATCGTTGCTGTTCACAGAAATACAACATGACGAAAACCTGAAAACTTGTTTTCAAAGAGGTTTAGCATGTTGTATATTCTGAGTAGCAGTAACGCCCTACTTCACGAGCAATAGAGCGAAGCGGAATGCGAGTGTTATAGGGGGTGTAACAGTAATTTTAAAACAAACTATTTTGAGGAGGTAGTTATGAAAACAATTCAAGGTGTGGAACTGGCAATCAAGGTGCTCACTGTTATAGCTGTGATCGCATCGGTAATTAATGTGTTAAAGAGCTTGTTTACTGCTTTTTCTGATCCGGTAGGAGTTTGGATATCGCTGATCATCCTAGGAGTGAATTGCTTTTTGACGTTTAAGATTTACTACAATATCGCCGGCTTAGAAGAGTGTTCGACCTTAATAAAGGTTTTGGTATTCATCTTCATGACCTTTGCGGTCGGTGTGCTGGTTTGCTGCTATCATCCCGAGGATTATGTCAGATATAACGGAAACATGAATAGAGGATACGGTGATGGAGAAACAAGAGGGGGATCCGGAGGGGATGAGCCTAAAAATCCGAATTTCCTTTCAGGCATAGAACCTATACACAGACACAGTGACGAAGAATAAAGATTATTCCTCGTGGCTTCTAAAGGTCAAAATTAACCCATAACTCCGTCCCCAAAGGGTCAAAACTGAAAAAGTAAATGTGTATTCCACAGCACTAAAAAACAGTGTCTGTTGCATAGAAAAGCTTCCCCCGCTTTACAAGCTTCAACATTCTTGGTAAAATGGCAAAAAAATGAACCCCATAACCCCATTCCAAAAGGGTCAAAATGAAAGGAAAATTATGAATGCTTATTTTGCAGGCGGATGCTTTTGGTGCGTGACGCCGATCTACAAGATTTACGGAGTTGACAAGGTTACCAGCGGATACAGCGGCGGTGACGAAGAAAACCCCACATACAAGGATGTGAAAGCCCAGAAAACGGGACATCGTGAGACTATCAGTCTGGAATACAAAGAAGACAAGGTGGCGTTTGAAAAGCTCCTGGACATTTATTTTGCAAATGTGGATCCCTTCGATGCGGAAGGGCAGTTCATCGACAAAGGCTTTTCCTACACGCTCGCTATTTACTATGTGAATGAGGCTCAGAGAGAGGCAGCTGCCAAGAAGATCGCAGAGATCGAGGCAGCGGAAGGGAAAAAGGTGCAGGTGGCACTGGAGCCCTTCAAGAGCTTCTGGCCCGCGGAGGAGGAGCATCAGGACTACTATCTGAAGCATCCCGAGGAGTTTGAGCAGGAACTGATCTCATCCGGGAGAAAGAAAGCTTAAAGCAAGCCCGGACCAGGCATTATTCAGGCATATAAAAAGCAGCCGTTTTTGGCTGCTTTTTTAGTATCTTAAATCAATTTATTGTCTCTCTGCCGATTCATCGCAGGCATATCGCTCTATCCTCTATCACAGGCATATCGCTCCGCTCGCTATCTCGGGCTTTCGTCATTTTCACCCTTCATTTTTCTCTTGCAGGCATACATCGCCGCGTCAGCCTCGTTCACAACCTGAGAGACGTCGAGGCCTTTACCTCGGGCAGTTCCGTGTGCTACGGAAACACAGGCGTCGGCCTTGCTTTTGGTGCAGGCAAGAAGCTTCAGGATCTCTTTTTCAACCTTCTTTTCTTCGCCGGGTGAGGGATTGTCGATTATGGAAACAAACTCGTCGCCGCCGATGCGGTAAACGCGGTATGTGTCTCCGCTTTTTGCAAGTAATGCTTCGGCCAGCTCAATGATGATCTGATCGCCCATCTCGTGACCGTACTCGTCGTTCACTTCCTTGAGATTGTTGATGTCCCAGAAAATAACACCGACTGTGTCCAGCTTTGGATAGTAGCTTTCGATCATTTCTGCATACTTGTTTTTATTGAAAACTCCGGTAATGAAGTCTGTTTCACTGATGAGCTTTGTCCTCGCCATCTGTGCGGCTTCAGCTCTGCCCTTGGCAGTGATCTGCGAGAGCATGAAGGCGATGAGGGAGAGAAGCATTATCCTCGGAAAGGAGGCATATGCGATCAGGATGAACGTGGTGTTTGGATTCGTTTCAAGTCCGGCGAATCCGTTGGCTGCGATCTGTGAGTAGTATTCGTAGTTGGCATTGCTGACGAAGAAGATGTTCAGGTCGCAAAGGCCGTAGTAGAATGAAACCAGGGAACTGATCACAACCATGATCCCGTTTACTGCCAGCGTGCACCAGATAACGTGCTGCTTTGAGTACTGAGCGGCAAAGATCAAAGGTATTACATAAAGTAGAACCGCATGAAAAGAAAGTACAGCGACTATGGTTCCGCAAAGAACGCAGATCACAGAGAGTACCAGGTATTTCAGCCATCTTTTTGAGTTGTCGAAGATCCTGAGGATCGCTCTTAGGGAAAGAAAACCGAGGATACCGATGAGGGCTGCTTTTGTCATCATGTCTTTGTCCACTACGAAAAAGCCGCCGACTGTCAGTGCCCAGGCAACTATGATCACTATCACCATGGCCAGAAGGCCCTGCGATGAGTAGTTGTTTGCCCTTGCCTCGATCTCGTCCCAAGGATCGGAGTAGGTTTGTTTTTTCATGTTCCCTATTATATCAAAAAATCAAAAATAGTAAACAAGCGTTAAATAAATTGACAAATAATGAGTATTTAAGGGCAATACTTTAAAATTTTCTGTTCCTTTACCTGTAAAAACGCTTCATCAGCCTGATCAGATCGTCTTCGTCCGATGCCTGCATGAGCTCGCAAGCGGAGTGCATCGCAAGGATGGGAACACCGATGTCAACTGTATGCATGGGAAGAAGAGAGGAGAGCATGGGGCCGATGGTTGAGCCGCCCGGAATGTCTGCGCGGATCATAAATTTCTTATATTTTGCGCCCGCTTCCTTGCATAGCATTTCTGCGGTGGCAATGGCGGAAGGATCGAGGGTGTAGCGCTGATTTGAGCTGACCTTGATCGCTATGCCTTCTCCGAAGCCGATCTTGTTCACGGGATCGCACTTCTCGGGGTGATTGGGGTGTGTGGCGTGTCCCACATCAACGGAAAAGAGGAAGCTGGACAGGATCGCATCGTTCAGGCTTTCTGCCGGGAATCCGAGGCCGATCGTGAGTTTTTCAAGAAGTGTTTTCATCACAGCGGAATCCGCGCCGGTCTTTGTGCGGCTTCCGATCTCTTCGTGATCGAAGAGGAGAGCTACATCGATGAAATCCTCGGGAGCGGCTGACGAAATGGCTTCTGTAAGTGCATAGCAGCTTGTCAGATTGTCAAGCGCGGGTGCGGAAAGCATCTCGCCTTCAAGTCCCACAGGTGTCGGAGCGTCGCAGCAGTAAACGTAAAGGTCGCAATCCAGAATGTTCTCCTTCTTAACGCCCAGTTCCTTTGCAACTGCGGAAACGAGGTAATCTTTCTCGTTGATCTCCTTATTGAACATGCCCAGAACCGGCACCATGTCCGTCTGCTGGTTCAAAGCAATTCCTTTGTTTACCTCGCGGTTAAAGTGGATCGCAAGGTTCGGGATCACGGCCACGGGGCGCTTAAAGTCGAACAGCCTGAGTTCGGGCTTAAAAGGATCGCTGCTCTTTAATGCCACAAGTCCCGCAACGGAAAGGGGACGATCCAGCCATGTGTTGTAGATGGGACCGCCGTAGATCTCGCAGTTCAGCTTCATCCAGCCGTTGCTGCCCGCGGGATCATACTCCGCAACGGGCTTAATGTGCAGGCAGGGGTGATCTGTGTGCGCCGCAGCCACGTGAAAAGGGCTTCCGGCCTTAACCTTTTTGCCCACATTAAACGCCACGATGGCCGTGGAGTAGATCTTCACAAAGTACTTCCCGCCGGGAACCGCCTTAAAAGGCTCATTCAGCGAAAGCTCCGTGAAGCCCGCATCGCTCAGCATCTCAGCGGCAGCAGCCACAGCGTGATGGGGCGTTATGCCTTTTTGAAGATAATCTATAAAGTTCATTGTGTACCTCCGAATGTTTGGATTAATGCGCAGATCACTGCCCAAGCGGGCATATGAGTTGCGTTTGGCTAACGTCTTATTCTACCACATACGTCAAGCAAAGAAAACACAAAGATTAAATCAATCTTAAAAGATTGTTTTTTTGTTGACAATGGACACTTGAACGATTATAATTATATTGGCAAAAAATTCGAGTTGTGCGAACAATTCGAACAATATATATGCTTTTTTATAAAAGTTTTCTCTCAAAATAAATCAAGGAGGACATGCATATGTCAACAAAAGCTTTTTACAGACCCGAAGAAATCGGCGCCGGTAAGGTTGGTTTTTCAAAGACCAGATCCATCATTGAAGCTGCCTTCTACGGAAACAATGTAGTAAAGGTAAACACTCTTAAGGAGGCATATAACCTCGCAAAGAATTCACCCGGAACAATCGTTACGGATATGCCTGTAAAGGATGGAGATACATTTGGTCTTGAAAAAGACGCCAAAGTTCTTCTTTTCAACGACGGTGCGGTAACAGGACGTTACGCTGTAGCTCGTAGGATCAAGGGAGAACCCGGAGTTGACGATGTAAAACTCGACAAGGTCGTTATGGATGCCGTTTATGAAGCAAGATGGAAGACATTATACCATGCAGAGTGCTTCATCGGTCTCGATCCCGAGTTCATGGTTAAGGCTCATCTTCTTATTCCCGAAGGAGAAGAAAACCTCCTTTACAACTGGATGCTCAACTTCCAGTATATGTCAGATGCTTATGTTAAGATGTACAAGAACTCCAAGCCCGTTGGTGATGGCAAGGAGCCTGACATTTACATCTTCTCGGATCCTCAGTGGGAGCCCCATGAAGCACCCGATGTTGATTACAGCTGCTTAAGCGATCCCAGAACACTTTGCTATTTCGATACAAACCAGAACTGCGCAGCAATCCTTGGTATGAAGTACTTTGGTGAGCACAAGAAGGGTACTCTTACCATTGCCTGGGCTATCGCAAACAGAAACGGATATGCTTCCTGCCACGGTGGACAGAAGGAATACTCTCTTCCCGGCGGAAAGAAGTTCGTTGCTTCCGTTTACGGTCTGTCAGGATCAGGTAAGTCCACACTTACACATGCAAAGCACGGCGGAAAGTATGACAAGGACGGCGGTATCAAGGTTCTTCATGATGACGCTTTCATCATCAACTCCGATACCTGCGCATCCATCGCTCTTGAGCCTACTTACTTCGATAAGACAGCAGACTATCCTACAGGCTGCCCTGACAATGAGTACCTCATCACTGTTCAGAACTGCTCCGCTACCATG
>JAILNG010000104.1 GCA_024691875.1 Lachnospiraceae bacterium
TAATCTTACGCTGTAATATAACAAAAGTCAACATTTTTTTAACACACAACTCCGAGTTTTCTGATATAATGCTTGATGTTTACGTATTGTTCGCGGGGAGCATTATGAAAACGAACTTAAAATTTGACGTTTTTACCGTTAAAGGAGTGGCAAAATGTACGAATATAAAGGACGAGTCAGATACAGCGAGTGCGACAGGTTCGGCAGACTCAGCATTGCGGGAGTCATCAACTACCTGCAGGACATCGCGACGCTGCATTCCGAAGACAAAAACGTGGGACTTGCCTACCTGGCCGAGCGCGACCTGGGCTGGGTGGTCACAAACTACACAATGAACATCAGGGAATTCCCCAAAATGGGTGAGGAGATCACCATCAGGACCTATCCGCATTCCATGAAGGCCTGCGTGGCCTACAGAACCTTTGAAATGGTGGACAGCCGCGGCGTTCGCTTCGCGGAAGTGATCTCCACCTGGGCACTCATGAACATCAAAGAAATGAAGCCCATGAAGGTTACGGACGAGATGCTGGCGGCCTACAACCCCCTTGTATGCCCGGATTTCTCGCCTGCCCCGATAAAGGTAAGGCCCGAAGGAGAAGAAGAATGCGTCGGATCCTTCACGGTTTCCGAAGCCGAAATCGACACAAACGGGCATATGAATAACGGAGCCTATGCCCGGGTTGCGGAAAAATTTCTCCCGGATGACTTTAAGTTCACAAGCTGCGTCTATGTCTTTAAGAAGATGCTGTTTTTTGAGGAAAAAGCTGAAGTGTCCACATCAAAGACAGCGGACGGAAGTCTGCAGATCATCTTCCGCAAAGAGGGTGAGATGTGCTTCATGGCACAGTTCAAGTAAGCTTGACAAGATCGGGAAATCTAAACAAGTTAATACAAATAAGATAATGAAAAAGGCAGAGTGTTCCGGATCGGTTCACTCTGCCTTATTTGTTTACGTATCAAAGTTCAGCCTGATTCTTGAGCGGAACTCTATGCAATGTCTTCCATCTGGGCGGTGTAGAGCTTGTAGTACGCGCCCTTCTTTGCCAGCAGCTCTTCGTGAGTGCCGCATTCCTGTATGCCTCCGTCGGAGATGTACATGATCTTGTCGCAGTTCTTTATGGTTGACAGTCTGTGGGCGATTATGAAGGAAGTACGGCCCACAAGCATATTATTAAGGCCCTGCTGCAGGTCACGCTCCGTCTGAACATCGATGGAGGAAGTAGCTTCGTCAAGCACCAGGATCGCAGGATCCGAAAGAAGTGTTCTGGCGAAGGAAACCAGCTGCTTCTGTCCCTGTGAAAGGAGGGAGCCGCGTTCCTTGACCTCTGTCTGATAGCCGTTGGACATCTTTTGGATGAAGGAGTCGGCGCAGACCACTTCGCCGGCTTTTTTGATCTCTTCGGAAGTTGCGTCCAGCTTTCCGTAGCGGATGTTGTCTTCGATGGTTCCGGAGAAGATGAAGCTGTCCTGGAGCATTATGCCCATCTGGGAGCGAAGCGACTCTATCGTAACCTTCGAAATGTCGTGACCGTCGATCAGAACGCTGCCCTTTTGGATGTCGTAGAATCTTGAGATCAGATTTACGATGGTGCTCTTTCCTGCGCCGGTGGGTCCGACGAGAGCCACACTTTCGCCGGGATTTACGGTGAATGAGAGATCCTTAAGTATGTCATGGCCTTCTTCGTAGGCAAAAGTAACGTTCTTAAACTCAACCTTGCCCTTAATGGGAGGAAGAGGCTCGGCATCGGGCGCATCATGGATCTCAACGGGCTCGTCGAGAGTTTCGAAGATACGTTCAAGGTACGCCATGTTGTTCAGGAAGTTGTTAAAAATGTTGCCCAGGTTCATTATGGGCTGCCAGAACCTTGCTGCATATGAAGAGATACCGAGTATGGTTCCGACCGTGTAATGACCGTTTGCAAAGACGATCAGGCCGAAGATGAATATGCATGCACGGATGATGACAGAGATGTTGTCGATTCCGGGCCAAATGAGGTTGGAGTAGGAAACGGCCTTCATCCAGGTCTTTTTGCAGCGACCGGAAAGTGTGGCAAAGATCTCTGCGTTTTCGTCTTCACGGGCGAAGATCTGGGTAACGCGGGCGCCTACGATGTTTTCCTGCAGGTAGGCGTTTAGGTTCGAGTTCTTGTTGGAAACCTGCTGCCATGCGCGGCGCTGCTTGTTCTTGATCCAGAGCAGGAACGCTGCGAGGAACGGAACACCTGCCAGAACAACCAGTGAAAGCTTCACGTCCATTATGAACATGAAGATGATGATGAAGAGAAGGTTAAATGTCTCCAGGATCAAGTTGATCAGGCTGTTGGACAGCATGTCGGAAACTGAGTTTACGTAGTTTACCACGCGGACAAGGATCTTGCCGTGAGGCCTGTTGTCATAGTACTTAAAGGACAGCTTCTGCAGGTGAGCAAAAAGGTCCTTTCTTATGTCGTAAACGATGCTCTGGCCCACCTTTGTCATGATCTTTGATCTGACGGTGGTGAAGAACACGCTGATAACTGTGCAAACGACCAGGAGTCCCGCGAGCATGAACAGCATCCGGGTATCGCCGTTGGGAATAGCTTCATCCAGTGCCTGCTGCTGGAATCTGGGGGAGAAGAGGCCTGCTATTGCGCCCATGGCACTCAAGGTCAGGGCGAAGAGCATCTTCTTTGCATATTTTTTAATGTAGACCCAGGAACGTAAGAGGTGCTTTATTTCAAATGGGGTTTCAAGCACTTCGTCTTCTTTGTAAGTGTTTCTTGCCATGCTACTGCTCACCTCCCGTCTGTAAATCTACAATGCTTCTGTAGTAACCCTTCTTTTCGATCAGTTCTTCGTGAGTACCCATTTCAAGGATGTGTCCGTCCTTAAGGACCATGATCTTGTCAGCGTTCTTTGTGGTGGAGATCCTTTGGGCGATAATGATCTTTGTGCAGGGGAAGTCGAGATGTTTAAGGCTTTCCTGAATTTCTTTTTCTGTTTCCATGTCCACGGCTGAAGTGGTGTCATCCAGGATCAAAATAGCAGGGCGGATGGCCAGCGCACGTGCGAGAGAGATCCTTTGCTTCTGCCCGCCGGAAAGGCCCACGCCTCTTTCTCCGATTATAGTGTCGTAGCCCTCGGGCATCTTTGCGATGAAATCGGAAGCTGCCGAATAACGGGCAAACTTAACGACCTCGTTCTTGGGAAGATGGTCGTCTCCGTAGGCGATGTTACCGTCGATGGTGTCCGAATAAAGGAGGACTTCCTGTGTAGCAAGTCCGATGTTCTTTCTGAGCTGCTGAAGCTTAAGCTCCCGAACGTCTGTTCCGTCCACCAGCACCTGACCGCCCGTAACTTCGTAGAATCTGGGGATCAGATGGATGAGGGAAGTCTTTCCGCAGCCCGTTTCACCCATGATCGCAAGGGTTTCGCCGGGCTCCACGGTAAAGGACAGGTTTTCCAGAACGGGAAGCTTTCCGTCTTCGTACTTGAAGCTCACGTTCTTAAATTCCACCTTGCCCTTGAAGCGATCGGGTCTGTCAACAGCGTTGGGCGCGTCCTTGATCTTGGGCTCTGAATAGTAGATCTCCATGACCTTTGCGGATGCAGCCTTGAAACGCTGAAATTCGTTCATGATGGAACCCAGGTTTCTCATAGGGTTCGCAATAGCCCAAATGAGGCCTGAGAATGCGGCAAATTCACCCTTTGTAAGTCTGCCGTTTATTATGAATATGCCTCCCACTACCAATAATATGATAGGCATAAGGTTAGCGAAGGTTTCGATCGCAGGGTAGTACTTGAGCCATGTGAGCGCGGTTTTCTTATTGGTCTCGCTGTACTCTTTGTTTCCTTGGTCAAACTTTTCCATTTCGTACTTTTCTCTGGCAAAGGCTTTGACCACGCGGTTTCCGGAAATGTTTTCCTGGGCGTTGGTGTTGAGCCCCGAAAGTTTTTCACGGAGAAGTGCATGCTTCGGACCGACGTCCTTACGGAATTTAAGGATGACGATGAAGATAAGCGGCGAAATGATCAAAAGGATCAGAGCCAGCTGCCAATCCATGAAAAAGAAGTATACCATAGTGGCGGCGTAAAGAGTGACCGACTCGATGATGGTTTTGATGACCCAGGCGATCATATGCCTGACTGCGTCAAGGTCTCCGGTCATTCGTGTCATCAGATCGCCGGTACGATAGGTGTTGTAAAAGTTCATGTCCTGACGCTGCACCTTGTCGTAGAGTTCGTTCCTTATCTTATAAAGGAACCACTGGGATGCGGACTCGAAGATCATGCCGGTTCCGTAAACGATCATCGTACGGATCAGCGTGAGTCCCACCATCGCTGCGATGTAGAAATAAAAGAGATTTCGGTTGTGTTCAAGGTTGTAAGCGGCATTTTCGCCATCGATGAAAGTGTCGATGAGTTTGGCAACAAAAAAGGGAATGGTAAGCTGCATAACATTAAATGTTATGGATCCCATGATTCCCAAACAGTAAAATGCTCTTTTTCCCTTGAGATTGGTCCAGACCCAGGTCACCCTGGACGGAATGGACGCTGTTGCTTTGGATGTACTGTCCATAAAAGCTCCTCACAAGTAAAAAATATATGGTTGCACTCCCTACCACAAAATATCGGTGATTCGTCGAAGAAAAACCTTGAATTACAGATATTATGCGGTTTTGCTTCAGTTTAAACAAACTGTCCGCGTATTGTATCATTAAAGCTTGGGAAAAACAACACTTTAAAAATGGTTTTTAACTAAAATTTCAGTTAAACTTCGGAGAAACTTGCAAAAAGGTGTTTACCAAACAGTAAGAATTAGGTAAAATCAGATCAAGGGTTTATTTCTGCGTTATTCAAAATATTAAAAAGAGGAAACGAAGAGATGAAGAAGAGTGAACAGTTTAGAAACAACAGAGCGGTACTTGTGGTTTGGGGTGTTGTAGCGTTTGTCCTGGTTGCTGCTAACTTCCTTGAGGTTATTAAGGGAAACCATGATATGGCATGGTACGGAGGCTTTGTGGGAGTCATGGTCGCAACCTTCACTCCCGGAGTGATCGAGTTTGCAAGAACCAAGGGTGAGAGCAAGATCTTCAAGTACTTTGTGGCTGTTGGTTACCCATTGTTTTGCGGTTATTGCCAATACCAGGCAAACACCAATGTTTCAAATCTTTACATTTATCCCGTTTTTGTACTCGTGCTTTTGTATCTTGATGCAAAGGTGGTTTACATCTTAAGCGGTGTCAGCATTCTGTGGAGTGCAGCCATTCTGATAACGCGTGTGGGTAAAGCGGGAGACGGTAAAGCGATCCTTATTACCGAATATGAAATAATCTTTGCGGCTTTGATCATCGCCTCCGTGGGCGTGGTTGTCGCAATAAACAATATAAAAATGAACAACCGGCTGAAGCTGGAAGAAGTGGAGCGTCTGTCCGAAGAGGCCGAGAGAAGAGGTGCTGCCATTGTTTCCTCCAGCGAGGAAGTGGATAAAAAGATGGTAAGCATAGAAAATGCGGCTAATGAAAATGCCACCAGCATGCGCAGCATGTCAGAGACGATCCACGACATCAGTTCAGCTATCCTCAGTATCGCAGAAAACGTTCAGGATGAAGCTAATGCAATGAGCGAAGCAAATCGCGAAATGAACGGTATTAAGAAGAATGCGGATGAACTTTCCAAGAACGTAAAGCTCATTCAGGAAAGCAACGACGTAAACGCTCAAAAGATCTCCGAGATCAACGTACAGGCAGGCGAGCTTCTTGAAAAATCAGGAATCACCAAGCAGAAGGTTGATGACGTTAAGGAACTTGCAACCAAGGTTACGGAAGTTATCGGAGTCATCAGACAGATTTCCGGAAAGACAAATCTTCTTGCGCTGAACGCTTCCATCGAGGCAGCAAGAGCGGGAGAAGCAGGTAAGGGCTTCGCAGTCGTGGCGGAAGAGATCAGAGCTCTTGCGGAGAGCACGAACAGCTCCGTTGTTGAGATCGAAGACAGCATCACCCGGCTCAACGAGTCCTGTGACATCGCGGCGGGCAGCATGGAAGAAAGTGTTCTTGCCATCAACAGCCAGACAGAGAGCATCACTGAGATCGATTCTTCGATCCAGCATGAGGCAGCGGCAATGAGAGAGATCTCCGACGAGATCGAGAACATCAATAAAGAGATCAACAAGGTGGCAGATGCCAACAACAGCATTTCCGAACAGTCCAACAACATTTCCGCCGTTACGGAAGAGATCACGGCAAGTGCGGAAAATGCAGCTACAATGAGCATTGAAGTAAAACGTATGAGTGAAGGCATTTTGGAAAACATCAAAGACGCTACCGAGGAATTGGAAAAACTTAAAGAATTATAAAATGTTGTAAATGCAACATACTTTCCTCGAAAATCAGCTATAATGCAATCAAAGAAAAACATTTAGGAGGATAAGTCAATGGAAGTATTACATTTTAATAATGAGACATTTAAGAAAGAAGTTTTGGAATCCGATGTACCGGTACTCGTAGATTTCTGGGCAACCTGGTGCGGCCCCTGCCGTGCTTTCGCTCCCACACTTGACAAGCTTGCCGCTGCGAGCAACGGTGAGTTCAAGGTCGGTAAGGTCGATGTTGACGAGAACGAGGACTTGGCTGCTGAGTACGGGATCCAGAGCATTCCCACAGTGATCGTGTTTAAGGGCGGAGAGCCTGCTTTCAGACACACGGGAGCTCTTACATTACAAGATCTTTTAGACAAGGTGAAGTAAGACAATATAAAGGGAAAATGAGCCGGGAGTGCAATTCTCCCGGCTTTTTTCTGCTGAGAATTTTTGACGATCAACTGCCGTTTCCGTTTGACAAAAATCACCTATGCATATAAAATAGATATGTTTGTATTTTTGTTATTTTTATGGAGAGTCAGATGCGGCTTAGGGAGCCGCAGAGGGAGGAAAGTTTATGTTTCCTGCGCAATGGTGGATCATATTGTTGGTCGCACTTGTACTTAACAGTGTTGGGTTTAAAAAATATGTTTGGTTCATGACTATCGGATACGGCTTGTCTGTTGGGGGCATCAGTCTTTGCCTGTCGGTCATGGCTATAGTAAAGGGGCAGTTTAGCGGGTGGTATCTTACACTTTGCCTTCTTCTCATGCTCTACGGATTTCGTCTTGTTATCGCTTTTCTTCTTCGTGATAAGAGGAACACACCGTCCAACAAAAAGCTTATGGACAATTTTGAAAAGAATGTTTCCCCCACGGGACTCATCTTTATGTGGCTGTTTGACTCGGTTGTCTACTACGCTATCATGTCTCCCGTATTTTACAGACTTGCAAACGAGCATACGAAGAACAACGGTGCAAGCATGTACATCGGCATCTTTATCGTAGCTGCCGGTATCGTCATCGAGGTTGTGGCGGAATTCCAGAAATTCTTCCAAAAGAGAGAAAATCCCAATCTGCCTGCGATGAAGGGACTTTACAGGATTTCCCGTTGTCCGGACTACTTCGGAGAGATCCTTGTCTGGACAGGCGTTTGCGTTACAGGCATTAAGACCACGGCGGGATTTCAGTGGCTGGTTGTGCTTTTTGGATATGCCTACATCATCCACATGATGCTGAACGGCGCAAAACGTATCGAAATGCAGCACATTAGGTTTTACGGCAGAAACAAGAGTTACGTTGATTACGCAAACAAAACTCCGGTTCTTTTCCCGTTCGTTCCCGTTTTCCATCTGGTTAAGACCGAACCGGTAAAAAAGCAGTCGAAGCAGCCTAAGATCCTGAAAAAAAGTGAGCAAATGAATTAAATAAAAAAACTGTTCGGGAAGCGAAAAACTTCCCGACTTTTTTTTCGGCTTATAAGGTAAGGTACTTTTACCCTGCATTTTTATATGTTATAATAAACCGATGCGAAGGAGATAAAGATGAAGAGAAGAGCTTTAAAGAATGTAGCATTGACACTTTGCACAGCACTTTTGACAACAGCATTGGGCTGCGGAGCAGGTAACGGAGATCCGGTGGCGGATCCGACACCCACTCCCGAGATCGCAGACAATGTAACTCCTGCGCCGACAGATGCGCCTCAGCTTAAGACTTCGGTTAATCTCATGGCGGACGTTGATGCGGGCAAAGCGGAAACGACGGAATTGACCGATGAGTTTTTAAATGCTCAGAACAGATTTGCGGTAAAGCTTTTGCAGACTCAGTACGAGAGCGGAAAGAACACCATGATCTCCCCCGTGTCTGCAATGCTGGCCCTCGCAATGACGGCAAACGGAGCAAGGGGAACGACTCTTTCGGAGATGGAAAACGTCCTGGGAAGCGGGATCGGTATCGAAGAGCTTGACAAGATGCTGTACACATTTGCTTCTTCACTTGATTCAAACGAAAAGTGTAAGGTGCACATCGCGGATTCTATATGGTTTTCGGATGATGCGGACATGATCCGAGTGAAGGACGATTTTCTTAAAACAAATGCAAAGTATTTCGGTTCGGAGATCTACAAAGCCCCTTTTGACGACACGACTTTAAAGGATGTAAACGACTGGGTCAACAAAAACACCGACGGCATGATCCCAAGCATATTGGAAAAGGTTAAGAAAGAGGACGTTATGTACCTCATCAACGCCATTTCCTTTGATGCGGAGTGGAGAAAGCCCTATGACGAATCCGGTGTTTTTGACGGCACATTTACAAATGCGACAGGCAAGGGAGAAAAGGTCAAGATGATGGCGTCGGAGGAAGGCACTTATCTTGAGGACGATACCTGTACGGGATTTATGAAGGATTACGCGGGGGGATACGCCTTTGTGGCACTTCTTCCCAACGAGGGCGTTTCCATAGACAAGTTTGTGGCTTCCCTGACAGAAGAAAAGCTCATGAAGCTTTTGAACAACCGTGTTTATACAAAAGTCAGAACCAGGATGCCCTCCTTTGAAACAGAGTGCTCCTTTACGCTGAACGACGGCCTTAAGGCAATGGGAATGCCCACAGCTTTTGACGGTATGGCAGCGGATTTCGGGAACATGGCTTATGATGACGGAAACGGTAACATCTGTATCGACAGAGTCATCCAGAAGACCTACATCAAAGTTGACGAAAAGGGAACAAAGGCAGGGGCCGCAACACTTGTCGCAATGATGAAAAATACTGCCTTTATCGTAGAGGAGCCCAAGGAAGTGTTCCTGGACAGACCCTTTGTCTACATGATAATTGACACGGAAAATTTCCTGCCCCTTTTCTTCGGAGCAGAATGTTCCGTAAAGTAAGAAAGCTTTAAGATTGGGAGTGAACCGCAGTTTTTAACTGTGGAATCGGAAGGTGGTTATGGAAGATATTAATCTGGTTATGATGAAGCCCGCGGAACCTAAGAAAGAGATCAAGGTTCCAAAGGCAGTTAAGGGAGTATTGGCTGATCTGGGAGGAGAAAAAGAGGAGATCCTTGCGTTTTCCCCCACAGACATGAACGAAAACGGCGAGTACGCCGACGGATACGCCGTTCTTACGGAAAAAGCACTGTATGTGCTTAAAAGCGAGGCTGACAAAAATGCAGTTCATTCTTTTAAGGGCTTTTTGAACCGTAAGGACAGAGACACGGAAAAAGAACGGGATTGGAAATGTACGAGATTTCCCGTTGAAGAGATCAAAAAAATGACAGTGGAGCCGCAGGTAGCATGCGGTATTCTTGTTGTGGAATTCAGCGACGGTATTGAAAGAACCGTCGCTGTTTTTTCTAACCTTTACAGAAAAGAAGTGCATGTTCTGGCAAGAACTTTTGCCAACACCTTTGAGAAGCACGAGGAAGGTGAGGACAATGAAAAAGGCGGTAAAGGCTCCGGCGGACATGGTCCGGGAGGACACGGCCCCGGCGGTCCCGGCGGTCCGGGCGGCGGAAACGACGACGACATCTATTGCCCCATCTGCGGAATGATGTATCCGAAGCCGGAAAGAAAGATCTGCCCCAGATGTATGGACAGAAAATCCATCTTCATCCGTACCTTTGGCTACTTTAAGCCCTATGCGGGCAAGATGGTCATCATGATGCTGATCTACGTGGCAGTGGCGGCACTGAACCTGGTCTGGCCCTATCTGAACGGTACTGTTCTTTATGATTACATTTTGGAGAAAAACAATGATTTCCTCCTTTCCATAGGGATCACCAACGGAGATTTCATGCTGGCGCTTCTGCTCGTGATCCTCACCATGTTTGCGGCGAGACTGACCTTACAGGTGCTCACGATCATACAGGGTGTTTTCACGGCCCACATCGTATCCTATGTAGTGCGTGACATTAAAAAAGACATCTTTAAATCCATGGGAAAGCTGTCCATCAGCTTTTTCAGAAATCGTCAGACGGGAGGTCTGATGACCAGAGTCCTGCGTGATGCGGACAGAGTAACGGGCTTCTTTATCGACGGTTTCCCCTACATTTTCATCCATTCTTTTTCGCTCATAGCGACCGTCATAATGATGTTCACCATAAACTGGAAGATGACTGTCTGCGCATTGATCCTTATGCCCGGCGCTTTTGTCTTCATGTTCTTCATGAGACCTAAGATGTGGACGGCTTTCGGACACAGGCACAGAGCGGAAAGAACCTTAAACAGCAGAGTAAACGACAATCTGACAGGTGCCAGAGTCGTAAAATCCTTTGGTCAGGAAGCAAAAGAGGAAGAGCGCTTCGTTTCGGTCAACAAACGCCTTAAGGACTCGGAAATGTCCATAGTCAGCGTTTCGAACTTCCTCTACTTCACATTTAACTTCACACACAGCGTGTCAGCCATCGTCATCTGGATCCTGGGCGTTTACATGATCCTGGTGAACCGCAGCATGACACTCGGTATCCTGATAACCTTCATCGGATACGTGGATCAGCTGAACGGCCCCATGAACTTTGCGTCCCGTGTCTTCAGATGGTGGTCGGACAGCATGAACGCCGCACAGCGTATGTTTGAGATCATCGATGCGATCCCGGAGATCAAAGAGGATGATGAGCCTCTTGACATGGACAAGCCCCGCGGAGAGATCGAGCTTAAGAACGTGACCTTCGGTTACGAGATCAACCGCCCTGTCCTTAAGGACCTGAACCTTAAGATCCCCGCAGGCAGCATGCTGGGCATAGTGGGACGTTCCGGAGCGGGAAAGACAACACTTGTAAATCTGATCTCCCGTATGTACGATCCCCAGGAGGGAAGCATATCGATCGACGGCGTGGACATTAAAAAGCTTTCCTTCCATGACCTGCGCCGCAATGTGGCCATGGTTTCTCAGGAAACCTACATCTTTATGGGAACCGTGGAAGAGAACATCGCCTATGCAAATCCCTCTGCCACAAAGGAAGAGATCATCAGAGCGGCGAAGCTTGCAAGTGCGCACGAGTTCATTCTGCGTATGCCTGATGGATACAACACGATAGTGGGAAGCTCCGGACGAGAGCTTTCGGGAGGTGAGAGGCAGAGGATCTCCATCGCCCGCGCGATACTTGCGGATCCCAAGATCCTGATCCTTGACGAAGCCACGGCTTCGGTGGACACAGAGACGGAAAGAGCCATTCAGGCGGCCATCAACTATCTTATAAAGAACAGGACCACCATCTCCATCGCCCACAGGCTTTCGACGCTTCGCGACGCGGATTTCCTCTGCGTGATCGACAACGGAGAGATCACGGAGCGCGGCACCCACAAGGAGCTGGAGGAGCTTCACGGAACCTACTACAAGCTCATGGAGCTGCAGACCAAGGCGCTGGCCTTGAGAGAGTGACAACAACAGCATTTGTTTACATAAAGTGAGGACATTATGGAAGAAAAAGAATTTGATCTGGCCGAAATGGAAAAAGAGACGGAGGAGATGCTGAAGATCAACCTCCTGGACGAAAAAAAGGCAAAATTCACACGGACGGAAGGCGGCTTTTTGAGCCTTAAGACGGAGGAACAGGACTACCCCAGGGTTCTGGCGGTGAGGATGTTCCCCTTCACGGATCCGGACAGATACATCTCGATCCGCACCACCGGCGAGCATTCAAAGGAGATCGGGATCATCGAGGACATGAAGTCCCTTTCGAAGGAAGTCCGCGAGATCATCGAGGAGCAGCTGGCTCTCCGCTACTTTACCCCCGTGATCACGGGCATATACAGCATTAAGGACGAGTACGGTTACGCCTACTTCGATGTCATGACGGACAGAGGCCGCTGTCGCTTTGCGATCCACATGGGAGGCAGCGACGTGGTGCATCTCACGGAAACCAGGATCATCATCACGGACATCGACGAAAACCGCTTCGAGATCCCCGACATCCTGAAACTCACGCCGGCGGAGCGTAAGAAGCTCGATCTGTTCTTGTAAGGGAGGAACCACGTGGAACTGCGAATCGCATTATCCGAAAAGAATAAAAAGCTTCTGCCCGTGGACTTTGATGAGGTGCTCTACTGCGCGCCTTATGACATCGCGGAGGACGGGAAGTACTTAAGAGACTCTTTTGTTGCAGTCTCCGAATCAGGCATATACATCCTGAACGAGGGCAGGCTTTTAAAAACCTTTAATATTAAAGAATACGAGACTTTTAAGGCTGAAGTCGGAGTCTCCTGCGGAATTCTCTATGGGATCCCGAAGGGAGGGGACGAATCCAAAGCTCAGATCATCGTAAAGTACTCATCAAGCCATCTGGCGAGGTACGCCTACATCGCAAAGGGCTGTCGCTTTTTGGCGGAAGGCAAAAAAGACAGAGTGGTGAGCGAGGAGTACGAAAAGTACTGTCCGAAGTGCGGAAGGGCATTGCCCGGAACCAGGACCTGTCCCAGATGTGCGGGAAAGAATGAAGGCCTGATCCATGAACTTTTGACCATGATGAAGCCCTACAGGCCTCAGTTGCTTGTGATCTTTATCCTTATGTTGCTGGCGGCGCTTACTACGCTTTTAAATCCCGAGATCCAAAAACACCTGATCGACGATGTGCTTAAAAAAGAGGACGGAGACATCCGTCTGGCCATGCTGTGCCTCGGCGGAATGCTGGCCATGAGCGTTGGAATTGCGGTGGTCAATCTTTTAAAAAACTACTTTTGCGCAAAACTGGGCTCTGTTATCAGCATGGACCTGAGGAAAAAGCTGTACTCAAAGATCCAGCTGCTTTCGCTTTCCTATGTAAACGAAAGAAAGCCCGGAGACCTGATGAACCGTATCACCAGAGACACACAGAGGATCAGCGACTTCATGGGAGACACCTTCTGTAACCTATTTACGGTTGCGATCATCCTGATCTGCGATGTGGCTTATATGCTTTTTCTTGACGCAAAGCTCACACTGATCTCCATGGTGTTCATCCCTCTTTCGGTGTTCATCTCCATCGCTTTCAGACACAACATCCACAGACGTTTCCATATGCAGTGGGTGAAGGACGATAAGATCAACAGTAATTTAAGGGACGTTCTTTCCGGAATGTCCGTTGTAAAGGCATATGGTAAGGAAGAAGAGGAATCGGAGCACTTTAATGACACTGCGGACGATTTCGCCGAGACTCAAAGGAGAAACGAAACCTTCTGGGCTGTTTTCTTCCCGCTCATGCAGTTCATGATGGGTGTGGGTATCTACCTTGTAACCTACTTCAGCGGTAAGAGCGTGCTGTTGGGAACAAAGGCGCCCGGTGAATTGACTCAGTTTGTTAATTACACCTCCATGATGTACATGTACGTCGGCTGGCTTTCAAACATGCCCAGAATGCTCATGAACCTGGTAACAAGCGTTGAGCGTATCAGTGATGTTATGCAGCAGGAGCCCAAGATCGCGGACAGCGAGAAGGCTGTGGAGCACAAGATCAAAGGCAGCATTGAATTTAAGGATGTCACTTTCGGCTACAAGACCTACGAGCCGATCCTTGAGCACATCGATCTTAAGGTAAAGCCCGGAGAGATGATCGGACTTGTGGGTGCTTCCGGTGCAGGAAAGTCCACCCTTATAAATCTCGTCATGCATCTTTACGACATAGATGACGGCGAGCTTCTTGTGGACGGTATCAACATTAAAGACATAAAGCTTGCAAATTACCACTCACAGATCGGCGTTGTTCTGCAGGAGACCTTCCTTTTCTCGGGAACGATCCTTAACAACATTCGCTTTGCGCGTCCCGAAGCAACAACTATGGAAGTCATCAGAGCTGCCAAAATGGCAAACGCTCACGATTTTATATGCAAGACTCCCGACGGATACAACACTTACGTGGGAGAAAAGGGATACAATCTTTCCGGAGGTGAGCGTCAGCGTATCGCGATAGCCAGAGCGATCCTGAACGATCCGAGGATCCTGATCCTGGACGAAGCCACCGCCAGTCTGGACACGGAAAGTGAGTATCTGATCCAGACGGCCCTTGACCGTCTGACCGAGGGAAAGACCACATTTGCCATCGCCCACAGGCTGTCCACTCTTAAAAATGCGGACAGGCTGGTGGTCATTGACGGCCACAGCATTGCGGAAGTGGGCTCCCATAATGAGCTTATGGAAAAGAAAGGCATATACTACGGCCTCGTGACCGCCCAGCTGGAAATGCAGGGTACGCCCGTTTCCGAAGCCATCGCTTAACAAAGAAATTAAGTTCTTCGATTTGTTGGACTTAATGTGATATAATCATTTATTGTTTTTGAAAGGGGAAACATAATGGAAACAGTACTTGAAAGATTCTTAAGATACGTGAAAGTGGACACCCAGTCTCAGGAAGAGGTTGAAACAGTGCCCAGCACGGCAAAGCAGTTCGACCTTGCACATATGCTTGTGGACGAGCTGATCGCAATGGGAGCGCACAATGTAAGGCTCTCCGACAATTGCTACATTTACGCCGAGATTCCCGCAACCACAGATGAAAAGTGGGCTGCCCTCGGCTTCATTTCACACATGGACACCAGCGATGCAGTGTCCGGAAAAGACGTAAAGCCCAGGATCATTGAAAATTACGACGGCGGAACCGTTGTGATCAACAAGGAAATGGGACTTTCCATGGGACCTGAAGAGTATCCCGACCTGCTCACCAGAAAGGGCGAGGACCTGATCGTTACAGACGGCACCACACTTTTGGGCGCAGACGATAAGGCAGGTGTTGCGGAGATCATGACCATGGCCGAGTACCTGCTTCAGAACAGAGAGATCAAGCACGGCAGGATCCTGATCGGCTTCACTCCCGACGAAGAAGTGGGAAGAGGCGCGGATTTCTTTGACGTAAAGGAATTCGGAGCCGACTTCGCTTACACCGTTGACGGCGGTGCTGTGGGCGAGATCGAGTACGAAAACTTTAACGCAGCGGCTCTCACAGTGACGGTTACAGGAAAGAGCGTTCATCCCGGATCCGCAAAGGACGTGATGAAGAACGCTCTGACTCTCGGAATGAAGTTCGATTCGCTTCTTCCCGAGAACGAAGTTCCCGAGCACACTGAAGGCTACGAAGGCTTTCACCACCTGACCAACATGGAAGGAAATGTGGACAAAGCCGTAATGCACTACATTTTGAGAGATCACGATGAGGAAAAGCTTGAAGAAAAGAAGCGTGTTGTCCGTGAGACCGCAGACTATCTGAACAAGGTTTACGGAGCAGGCACTTTCTCAATTGAGATCAAGGATTCCTACAGCAACATGAAGAAAAAAATCGAGCCTCACATGTTCCTGATCGACAACGTGAAGGACGTAATGACAGAGCTGGGCATAGAGCCCAAGGTCTGTGCGATCCGCGGAGGTACGGACGGTGCAAGACTTTCCTTTATGGGACTTCCCTGCCCCAACCTTTGCACCGGCGGTGCGAATTACCACGGAAGATTTGAGTATGTAACCACCCAGTCCATGGAAAAGTGCGTGAACATCCTCATCGGACTTGCAAAGAAAAAGATTGAGAAGTAAGGAATTTACATGATACAGCTATCAAAGAATGCGATGTTCCATGTCCACACCTACAGGTGCAAGCACGCTACGGGAACGGACAGGGAATACATTGAAAGAGCCATTGAGCTGGGAGCGGACGAGATCTGGTTTACGGATCACGCTCCCTACCCCGGCGACAAGATCGGAAAACGTATGCTTTACGCCGATCTGCCGGAATACGTTGAAACGATGAAGGCTCTAAAGAAGGAATATGCACGGGAGATCGATCTGAAGATCGGCCTCGAAATGGAGTACCTGCCGTCCTACGACAGTTACATAAAGTCCGTCAGGAGATCCGGGGATTTCGATGTGCTGATGCTGGGCGAGCACTTTTACGAGCGCGCGGACGGAAGCGTTTACTTTGCGAAGGAAGAACTCGGCGACGACATCATGAACGAACGGTTCGGGATGTGCGAGGGCATGGTCGCGGGGATCAAAACGGGCTGCTTTGACGTGGTGGCTCACCCTGACCGCATCTTCAGGAATTGCAGGAACTGGACGCCGGAAATGGCGGAGCTCAGCCAAAGGATCATCGACGCGGTCCGGGGAACGGACATTTATCTGGAGCAGAATTACAGCTCGACAATTAAAAAAGATCATTATTGGACGGAGTTTTGGGACATGGTGCCCAAGGACGTTCATGTTTTGAAAGGACTGGATGCACACAAGGTGGAAGCCTTGATGAAGTTGGATTTTGAGTTTAAAGCTACGCACTAAACCGATCATTCGGAGGGAAGCATGGGCTATCAGATCTACAAATACATCATTTACGTTCTCTATGGTTTACTGATCGGCGAACAGATCATCATTACCATGGGCAGAAAAAAGAGAAGCGTCTATCACATGTTGCTCTGCGCGCTGGTCATTATGACAGTGGGCGGCTACATGGTGATGATGAATGCGCAGAACGCCGAGGTGGCGCTGGAAGCAAACAAAGTCACCTACCTCGGCGGCTGCCTTCTGCCTATCGTGGTTTTGAAGATCGGCGCCGATCTTTGTAATATTAAGATGAAAATGTGGGTCTACATCATGATCTCAGTCGTTGCGTTCATCGTAATGGGCATGGCATGGTCGGCCGGTTACGTGGATTACTACTACGCGGATTACAGCATAGAGATCGTGAACGGTATTACGATCCTCCACAAGGTCTACGGTCCATTGCACATGTTCTACTACTTCTATCTCGCACTGTACTTCGGAGTTACGGTGATCGTTATCGTTCATTGCGTGAGAAACAGAAGAGCCTACTCCAACAGGATGGTCATCATCTTTACGATCATCTGGGGAACGATCTACTTTACCTACTACGGTGAGAGATTCCTGAATCTTAACGTCAAGATAATGCCCATTGCACTGGCTGTGGGAATGACTTTCTTTGTGGCGTTTTTCAGAAGGGCAAATCTCTTAAGCATGAACACCAACATGCTGAACATCGAGGAAAGAGAAGAAGAAAACGGCTATGTGGTGATCAATTTTTCGGACAGGCTCATGTCGTTGAATGAGAGAGCCAAGGAATTTTTTCCCGAGCTTGCAACCATTAACATAGATTCAAAGCTGGAGGCCATAAAAAACACATGCTTCTACGACAAAGTCTACGAGGTAGCTTTTTCCGACGACGAGGGCTCCCTGGAAGATGTGGAGAGTAACGGCTATCATCTTAAGGTGGTTGTACGTGACATCAAAGCGCCGGGACAGGTGGGTAACCGGGGCATGGTGATCGAGATCCGGGACATTTCGCCGGAAGCAAGATACAAGGAAATGCTCCGCGACTACCGCGAACGCCTGGAGGCAGCGGTTGCGGAAAAAACTGAAAGCCTGGACATGATCCGCCAGACCATCGTAATGGGAATGGCGAGTATGATCGAGAGCCGTGACTTTTCCACCGGCGGACACATCCGCAGAACAAGTGACGTAGTGAACGTTTTTTCCCAGGAGCTTTTGGCTGCGGGCTATCCTTTGAGCAGGAAGTTTTTACACATGGTCGTGATCGCGGCGCCTATGCATGACTTGGGCAAAATAGCGGTGGACGACGCTGTATTGAGGAAAAAAGGAAAGTACACACCTGAAGAATACGATGCCATGAAGGCTCACGCCGCAAACGGAGCGATCATCGTGCGACGCGTGTTTTCGGGCATGGACGATGAAGAACTGGTGAACGTGGTTGCCAATGTGGCTCACTTCCACCACGAAAAATGGAACGGAACAGGCTATCCGCTGGGCCTTAAGGGAGAGGAGATCCCCATTGAGGCCAGGATAATGGCGCTGGCCGATGTTTTCGACGCCCTTGTCAGCAAGAGATACTACAAAGATGCCTACAGCTACGACGAGGCATTTAAGATCATAGAAGAATCCATCGGAAGTCACTTCGACCCCGAACTGGGCAAGATCTTTTTGAACACCAGGTCCAAGCTTGAAGAGATGTACAACAGATTTGCCCGGGAAAATGCGGACGAAGTCGGAAGGGAGGGGATCGAATGACGGTTATCCTTTTTTACGGTTTTGCCTTCGTGCTGAACCTCCTGATCTTCTTTAACTTCATATGCAGAAAGGAATTCCAGAGCGGCCTGAACTTCTTCATCAGCCTGGCGCTTCTCTTAAGAAGCTACGGCCAGCTGATGATCGCACTGTCAAAGTCCGTGGAAATGGCGAT
>JAILNG010000109.1 GCA_024691875.1 Lachnospiraceae bacterium
ATAATGACATTTCAACTTTGAATTTGTATAATTGAGAGAACAGAGGTTGTTAAAAAGATGGAATGTGGTAGACTCGCATCATGGAGGAAAAAAGCGTGGGTAGCATTGAAATTTATCTGATCATTACGGCAAGCCTTGCATTGATCCTGGCCATCTCCGCGGCTTTACTGGCTCGCAGTTTTAAGAAGCAGGCAAAGAGAAACGACAGCCTGGTTGAGAGTCTTGAAAACCTGAGCCGATTGAATGACAAGCTGAGAACGGACAGACATGACTATCTGAATCATCTGCAGGTGATCTACGGACTCATGGAGCTTAAGGAATACGATGAGATGAATTCTTACCTCCGTAAAGTTTACAAGGAACTTTTAAAAACGGGGAAAGCCATTAAAACTTCAAAGCCGGCACTGAATGCGCTTTTGGCGGCGAAGATGGCTGAGGCGGAAAGTTCAAATGTGGAATTTGTCGTTGAGGTCAAATCGGATCTCAGTAAACTGTCCATCGAAGACTGGGAGCTTTGCAAGATCCTTTCGAACATCATGGACAATGCCATGAGAGCATTGGAAGAGTCGGACAGGGAAGAAAAGCACATCGGAGTAAACATTACGGAAACGCCGGACAAGTACATTTTTGAAGTGTCAAACAACGGCCCTGCGATCCCGGAAGAGATGCAGGCCAAAATCTTCAAAAAAGGCTTTTCCACCAAAAAAGAGGAAGGCCACGGAATGGGGCTTTCCATCGTGGCTGATTCATTATATGCAAACAAAGGCAAGATAGGCTTAAATTCAAACGAAGAAGAAACCGTTTTTACGGTGGAGTTTGAGAAAGGAGAGTAAAATGGAACCAATGCAGATCCTTGGAATTGTTGTTCTGGTCATAGGCGTGATCCTGATCGGGATCGAGTTCTATATGCCCGGATTCGGATTCCCCGGAATAGCAGGCATCATCTGTGCTGCCGCAGGAGTTTTCCTGACGGGAAGAAACGTTGGGGAGAGGATAATGGTGGGAGTCATCACCATTGTAGTGATCGCTGTGATGCTGGTGATCAGTATCATAGTATTTAACTCAAAGAAGGTGAAATCGCCGATAAAGCTGGACACGGACTTGAGCGGTAAAGACCTTTTCATCGACGGTAAGGACATGGAGTACCTGATCGGTCAGAAAGGTGAGGCGATCACAGACCTGAGACCGTCCGGAAAAGGCGAATTCAACGGAGTAAAGCTGGACATCCTTTCGAGCGGGGAGTTCATCGTGAGAGGAAGCAGGCTTGAAATAACAGAAATTAAAAACAACAAAGTTATGGTAAGGGAGGAAAAGTAAATGAAAGCATATGCAATCTTGGCAGTCGGTGAGGCAGCGCCCTTTGTAGTGGCAGGAGTGATCATAGTACTGGTGCTCTTACTGTTCACCATCATTCCCGTGGGAATGTGGATCTCAGCGGTAGCCAGCGGAGTAAAGATCAACATTTTCTCACTTGTGGGAATGAAGATCCGTCGCGTAAGACCTGCTCTCATCGTGGCACCCATGATCAAGGCCACAAAAGCAGGCCTCAAGGTGAGGACAAACGAGCTGGAAGCTCACTATCTTGCGGGCGGTAATGTAGACAGCGTTATCAACGCATTGATCGCAGCAGAACGAGCAGGCATAGAGTTAACCTTCGAGCAGGCTTCCGCTATCGACCTTGCGGGACGTGATGTTTTTGAGGCGGTTAAGATGAGCGTAACACCTAAGGTTATCGAAACACCCGTTATCTCAGCGGTTGCGAAGGACGGTATCGAACTATTGGTTAAGGCACGTGTTACCGTAAGAACCAACATCAATCAGTTGATCGGTGGTGCGGGAGAAGCTACGGTGCTTGCAAGAGTCGGTGAAGGCATCGTTACGACAGTAGGTTCCGCAGGAACTCACAGCTCCGTTCTTGAGAATCCCGATGACATCTCCAAGGTGGTTCTTGAAAAGGGACTTGATTCCGGAACAGCTTATGAGATCATTTCCATCGATATCGCCGACATCGATATCGGAAGAAACATCGGTGCAAATCTCCAGAGCCTTCAGGCTGAAGCCAATACAAAGATTGCTCAGGCAAAGGCAGAGGAAAGAAGAGCGATGGCTGTAGCCCTCGAACAGGAAATGAAGGCAGAAGTCGTAAAGGCAGAGGCAGAAGTGCCCAAGGCAATGGCAGAGGCTTTAAGAAGCGGTCATCTGGGCGCACTCGATTACTACAAACTGCAGAATGTACAGGCTGATACAAAGATGAAAAACGACATCGGTAACGGTGTAACGGATTTCGTAGACACAAAGAAGAAATAATCAAAGAAACGGAAATTTGTAAACCAAAGGGGCGAAAGTATGATTAAAGTAATGGTTGTGGAAGATGAAGAACAGATCCGAAGCATATTAAAACGAATGATCGAGAAAAACGAGGATTTCAAAGTCGTTTCCGCATGCGGTAACTTTGCTTCTGCTATCAGCGACTTTTTGAAGCTTCGTCCCGAGGTTGTTTTCATGGACATCGACTTAAACGGTGAAAGTGGAATGGATTGCGCCAAGGCGATCACTGAGGTTGATCCGAAGGTGAAGATCGTGTTTGCCACCGCGCACAGCGAATTCATGGCAAATGCCTTCGAAATATATGCCTTCGACTACCTGGTAAAGCCTTTTGACATGGAAAGGATCGGCAAAACTCTCGGACGGATAAAGGAATTTTCCGAGGTTCGGAGTTCTGAGGAAAAGTCGGAAGCTGTGGGAGACGAAAAGCTGATCATTAAAGGCAGAGAAGAGATCAATCTGGTTGATCTTAAAGACATCATCATGATAGAAAGGGCTGACAGTACCACGAGGATCATCACAAAGGATGAAGTGTTCCTTACTTCCCAGGCGCTGGGAGCGCTGGAAGAAAGGCTGGATCCCGAGAAATTCATGAGATGCCATAAATCCTACATTATCCGCATAGATGCGGTTAAAAAACTGGAAGTTTACGGACGCTGGACCTACACCGTGCGGTTAAAAGATACGGAAGAAACAGCACTCATGACTTCCGCCAAGTACGATGAAATGAAACAAAGATTTGAACGTTGATGAAGACTTAAAACACCCCATTGCTAAAGCAGCAGTGGGGTGTTTCTGTTAAGAGCTGTATACTCTTTGTTAAAAAGGACGTTGTTTACATTATTGCATCTTTCATGCTCTTTACAAATTCGCCCACCTTGGGAGCGGCGTTTTTGCCTTCTTTTGCCACGATCTTGACGATGGCGGAACCGACGATGGCGCCGTCTGACAGACCTGCCATCTTTGCCGCCTGTTCCGGGTTTGAAATACCGAAACCGATGGCGCAGGGAGTGTCTGTGTTTTCGCGGACGATCTTAACGATGGATGAAAGATCTGTTTTAATTTCGGATCTCGTACCTGTTACGCCCAGGCTGGAAACGATGTAGATGAAGCCCTTTGCTTCCTTCGCGATCATGGCGATGCGGTTTTCGGAAGTGGGAGCGATCAGGGAGATCAGGTCAATATCGTACTTTTCGCAAAGGGGCAGGAACTCCTCTTTCTCTTCAAAGGGGAGATCCGGCAGAATGAGGCCGTCCATTTGGATCTCCTTAAGAGTCGAGATGAATTTTTCAGCGCCGTAGGAAAAGACTACATTTGCATATGTCATGAAGACCATGGGGATCTTTACGTCTTTTCTTAAATCCCTGACAAAGTCAAAGATCTTGTCAGTGGTAACTCCTCCGGAGAGGGCGCGAAGGTTGGCGTTTTGAATGACCGGGCCTTCCGCTGTGGGATCCGAGAAGGGAATGCCCAGCTCGATCAGATCTGCGCCGTTTGCGGCCATTTCCCGAACGATCTTTGCTGTGGTATAAAGGTCCGGATCGCCGCAGGTAATGAAAGGAATAAATGCTTTTCCGTTTTCGAATGCTTTTTTAATGTTACTCATGAAGATCCTCCCCTCTGTAACGGGCGATGGCTGCGCAATCCTTGTCGCCGCGGCCCGAAATGGTCACTACAATGATCTTGTCCCCGGAAAGAGTGGGAGCGAGCTTTCGGGCATATGCTACCGCGTGGGCGGACTCTATGGCGGGAATGATGCCTTCGGTCTTTGCAAGGTACTCAAAAGCGCAAACCGCTTCTTCGTCGGTAACGGGGACGTACTCCGCACGGCCGATGTCATGAAGATGAGCGTGCTCGGGGCCTACGCCGGGGTAGTCAAGACCTGCGGAAATGGAGTAAACAGGGGCGATCTGACCGTATTTATCCTGACAGAAGTAGGATTTCATGCCGTGGAAGATCCCAAGGCGTCCCGTGGAAATGGTGGCAGCGGTCTCGAAGGTGTCTATTCCTCTTCCGGCAGCTTCACAGCCTATGAGACGGACGGATTCGTCGGGAATGAAATCGTAGAAGCTTCCGATGGCGTTGGAACCGCCGCCCACACAGGCGATGACCGCATCGGGAAGACGACCTTCTTTTTCCTGTAATTGAGCCTTGATCTCCTTGGAGATCACAGCCTGAAAATCACGAACGATGGTGGGGAAGGGATGAGGACCCATGACGGAGCCGAGACAGTAATGGGTGTCAGAGATCCTTGAAGTCCACTCTCTCATGGCTTCGGAAACCGCGTCCTTAAGTGTGGCGGTGCCTGTCTTTACGGGAACTACTTCAGCTCCCAGAAGTCTCATTCTGTAAACATTGAGAGCCTGACGGATCGTGTCTTCTTCTCCCATGAACACCACGCATTCCATGCCCATGAGAGCGGCAGCGGTTGCTGTTGCGACTCCGTGCTGTCCCGCACCTGTTTCCGCGATGAGGCGTGTCTTTCCCATCTTCTTTGCCAGAAGAGCCTGACCGAGTACGTTGTTGATCTTATGGGCTCCCGTGTGGTTCAGATCCTCACGTTTCAGATAGATCTTTGCACCTCCCAGATCTTTTGTCATTTTTTCTGCATAATAGAGCCTTGAAGGCCTGCCTGCGTAGTCGTTTAAGAGATCGTTAAGTTCTTTGATAAACTCGGGATCTTTTTTAAATCTGTTGTATGCTTCTTCAAGTTCGATCACCGCATTCATGAGTGTTTCGGGGATGTACTGTCCGCCGTGCACTCCGAAGCGTCCGTTGGGGTTTGTCATTTTTCTTCCTTTCCGACGGCTTCTTTAAAAGCTGTCATTTTATTCTTGTCTTTAAGCCCGCAGGTTTCCAGACCTGAGCTCACGTCCACGCCGTAGGGATGAAGGAGTCGGATCGCATCACCCACATTTTCGGGATTTAAGCCGCCTGCAAGAAAATAGGGGCGTTTAATGTCTTTTAAAAGTTCCCAGTCAAAAACCTTGCCTGTTCCTGCTCCGGAATCAAGCAGAATGTAGTCTGCACAGCTCTTTTCCGCTTCTTCTGCGTCTTTTTCCGTTTGTATCTTAAAGGCTTTGATCACAGGACAGCG
>JAILNG010000126.1 GCA_024691875.1 Lachnospiraceae bacterium
TCTTCACAAAATACATGTATATGATCGGTCAAAACGAGCAGGAAAGCATATACAGGCTGAAGGCAGAAACCGGTGAAGGCATTATGAGAAGATACAATGTGGCAAAGGGGATAGAGCTTGTTTATTCTGAAATTGAAAGCTACATTCCCTGCTATCAGGAGCATAAGCGATTTGTAAAGTACGTGGAAATAATGTACATGGTGGATGGATCCGCGGATTTTGTTATGGAGAACAGACGATGCGCTTCCGTTTCCAAAGGGGATATTGCGATCTTTAACAGCCGTGTGGGCACAAAGGTCTGTTCACTTAAGGAAGGCGGAATGAGGAACATCAGTATTGTTGTTTTTATAGACGATCTGGCATCGGAATTAAACAGGTTTTTTGAAACAAAGAGCTTTAACAAGGATAAGATCTTTGCTGACGTGCTTAAGGCGGAATCCTGCGTTTGCTTTCCTGCAAACGAGATGCTTCAAAAGGCGTTTACCGAATTGATGCAGCTGCCCGAAGAGTACGCACAGTACTACAGAAAGCTGTTGACTTTTCAGGTCATTGTGGCGCTTCTTGACAGAAAAGACGGTAAAAATACCGGTTATCAATACTACAGCGGAGACACAGGCAAAAAGGTTCATGAAGCAAGAAAACTGCTGGGGGAAGATCTTGCCTCGGAGCTTTCCATCGAGGAATTGTCCAGAAGGGTGAGATTAAACCGCACTACTTTGCAGCGAGTATTCAGGCAGATGTACGGAGTGAAGATCTACGAGTATCGCACTCATGTGAGAATGCAGGAAGCAAAGAACCTATTGCTGGAGAACAAGCTTTCCATCACGGAGATCTCCGGAAGATGCGGATACACAAATTCAAGCAAATTTGCCGCGTGCTTCAAAAAAGTAACCGGAATGACGCCGGGAGAGTGGAGAAGAAAATAATTGCATTAGTTTCAACGATTTGATACACTTAACAACCGGGAGCGTAAGCCCCCGGTTCGTTTTTGTAAAGGAGAGAAAAATGCGTTATCCGAAATTTTTACAAGAGAAAGGTACCATCGGTATCATAGCACCCTCCTTCGGTGCATCCACAGAGCCCTACATTTCACGCACAGCTTACGCTGAAGAGCAGTTTAAAAAGAAGGGTTTTAAGATACTGGAAGGTCCGAATGCTCATGAAGATAAAGGCATAGGAAAGAGCAACACACCCGAAAAATGTGCGGCGGAATTTATGGACTTTTATCAAAGAAAGGATACGGATGTTTTGATCTCCTGCGGCGGAGGGGAAACTATGTGTGAGGACCTTTCCTTTGTGGACTGGGAACAGATAAAAAAAGCCGAGCCCAAATGGTTTCTCGGCTATTCGGACAACACAAATTTCACCTATCTCCTTACCACGCTCTGTGACACTGCAAGCATTTACGGACCATGTATTTCGGGTTTTGCTATGCACACGCCTCATGAAAGCGTTAAACAGGCGGAAGCACTTCTTACGGGGGAGGGCTTTAAAGAACGGACGATTGAATTTCACGGCTTCCCGACCTTTGAACTTCCCGACGGGGAAGAAGAGGAGGATCCGATAGCCGACTTAAAGCTGAATGCGGAGAAAAAACTTGTTTTCGGAGGCGGCTTTAAAAAGGATGAGCCTTTTAAGGGAAGACTTTTGGGCGGTTGTGTGGACTGTCTTGTGACACTGTTGGGAACGCGCTTTGATAAAACGGCGGATTTCCTTGAAAAATATAAAGAGGATGGATTTATCTGGTTTCTTGAATGCTGTGATCTTAATCCCATCGGTATGCGAAGAGCTTTCTGGCAGATGGATGAGGCCGGCTGGTTCAAGTACGCAAGGGGCTTTATCATTGGAAGACCTCTTCATTTCGGTGAAGAATGCTTCGGGCTGAATCAATACGATGCTGTTATGGGCATTCTTAAAAAATATAATGTGCCTGTTATCATGGATGCGGATCTGGGACATCTCCCTCCCGCGATACCGTTTGTTACGGGAGCGATGGCAGAGGTGAAAGCTTCAGAAAACATATGCCTGAAAATGAGTTTTGAATAAAAAGGTCGTGATTAAGTTGGGTAAAAGATGTTTGATCATTTCGGGAGGCGATTTTGACAGCCTCTGTAAAAAAGAAGAAGGCGATTTTGTAATTGCCTGTGACAAGGGCTACGAGTACGCGGAGAAGCTTGGGCTAAAGCCGGATCTTGTGATCGCGGATTTTGACTCCTTTGACGGGAAGGTGGCGGGAGATGTTCCTGTGAAGCAATACCCCTGTGAAAAGGATGACACCGACACCATGGCTGCGGTCAAACATGCTGTGGATAACGGCTTTTCGGAGGTGGTGATCTGCTGTGCCCTGGGCGGAAGGCCGGATCATGCGCTGGCAAATGTCCAGAGCTGTGTCTTTGCGGCAGAGAGAGGCCTTAAAGCAAGCATAGTCGGAACCGACGATGAAATGATCGTTCTAAAAAACAGGAAAATAGTCCTAAAAAGAAGAGAGGGCTTTTCGCTTTCGGTCCTTGGGATCAGCAACAAGTCCGAGGGAGTGGACATTTTGGGCACTAAGTACGAGGTGAGAGACGGCGTGATCGAAAATTCTTTTCCCTTGGGAGTCAGTAACGAATGGAAGGCAGATGAGGCCCGGATTTCCGTTAAAAACGGCACTTTGCTGGTCATCATGTCAAGATTAAAAAGGTAAGATCTGCGGGGAGTTCGCTGAACAGGCGGGCTTCCCGCTTTGTAAAAAATAAATAAAAAAAAGATTGACAAAGTTTAAACGGTATTGTAAAATCTCGCTCGGTTAGCACCTGCTAATTAGCTAAAGCTAACCGGAAAGGATACATTTATGAAGAGATTTACATCTATGGTACTTGCAGCAGCAGTTGTTTGCTCACTCGGTTTTACAGGCTGCGGCAAGAATGCCGACGAACAGGCAGCAGCTAATTCCACTCCCGTACCCACTGAAACACCTGTTCCTACATCCACATCAACACCTACACCCACACCTACACCCGTAACTTACGTTTACGGAACAGCATCTCTGACTTATGCGGAGTACTATGCAGGCGATGTTTCATCTACAGACGGTTTTGACGCAGTTTCTTCCGCAACAAATAAAAAGAACGCTATCATGTCCAGCATGTACACAGATTTCGTAGATGCAGAGACAAACGCATCAGGTTATCACATCCTCGGCGTAAACAACTGCAATATTGCGGTTCCTGATTTCCAGGCTGAGGAATATGCAAAGATCAACCCCACATTCGTAAAGACAGGAAGCGAAGCTCCCAAGCAGTTCAAGACAGTAAGCATCGAGAACGGCAAGGCAAGCTACTCAGCTACCAACTTTAACACTGTTGCGGTTGTAAAGGATGCTACAACATCTCTTTCCACATCCAGCAACTGGGGTGATTACCTTGTTTGCCTCTTTGATACAAGCGAGACTCATCTTCGTAACACCCGTGAGGATAACTTCGACATTAACTCCGCACTTCAGGGAATGATCGTTGAAACTTCCGACGGACTCAAGGTGGGCCTTGAAGCATTACAGAGCATGTGGGTTCAGCCCTACGAGTTTTCTTTCAATGTTTCCAAGGACAGCACACGTAACTCGCGTATCAGCGGATGGGACAACCTCACAGAGCTTGCAAAGCTTGAGGGTGCAACAATCACAAAGGTTTACTACATCATGGCTGACGCTACTTATGAGTACGACATTGAAGGCGTTTACGTAAAGCCTCAGTACAAGGGCAACGCCATCACAGCTAAGCGTGCTGATGCTACCGTCACTCTTTCCGAGAAGAACTTTAAGAACCTTGAGAATCCTACTCTTACAGTTACTTACACAGTAGGTTCCGGAAGAAGTGCAAAGAGAACGGTTGTTCTTACAACAGCTCTTACAGACGGTACAGCAAGCTATACAGCCGATCTTTCCGCAATCGACCTTACAGCCGGCGGAACATTCAGCGCAACCATCAGCTCCGATAATACAGCAGACATTGCAGTTACAGTAGAATAATCGGATCTGAGCTTAGAGGGAAATTCATATTATCGGTCTGAAGTGGACAGACGGAAAATTACGACATAAAGCGGACCTCAAAAAAAGGCCCGCTTTTTCATTAGATCCATTTATTGCAGCCCGCCCCGGCTTTGGGGCTATCAGGAGTTTATTATGACATTTCTAATTTCGCTTATTATAGCATCGGTTTTCATTCTGACCTTGGGAACAAGCCTCAGAAAACATTCGGTTCCTTACTATCTGGGAACCGCAGTTTTGACATTGGCTGTTATCATACTTGATCTTGCGGGGGTTCGTTACATCGGTTTCCTTGCGGATTGGATCATGCCGATCATTACAAAGGGTTCTCTTGCGGGAGCGATCTTCGTGATCGTCATGTGGGGAGGAGCACTCCCCAACGGAAACAAGGTGCTGAAGCTCATAATGCCCATCAGAGGCCAGCTTTCCATCATCGCATCCATCCTTGTCTTTGCCCATGCGGTTACTTTTAAGACTTACATCATTTCGCTTTTCACAAAACCCGGCTCTTTAAGCGGTACAAAGCTTCTTGCAAGCATATGCTCAGCGCTTCTGATCCTCATAATGCTTCCGCTATTCATCACTTCTTTTAAGAACATCCGAAAGAAGATGAATCCTAAAAGATGGAAGAACCTGCAACGCTTTGCATATGCCTTCTATGCCCTTATCCTTGCCCACATCCTTTTCTTTACGTTTAAGTACGCGATGCTGGGAAGAGCGGGATACAGGCTGAATGCGGTGGTTTACACTTACGTTTTTCTTACTTACGGTGTTTGCAGAGTAATGAAAGCAATAGCGGTTAAGAAAAAGAAGCAGGAAAGTCTCGGAAACAACCAGCTTAAAGCTGTGGCGATCTGTGCAACGGCGATCATGGTAATGACCGTGATCCTGTTCGGTAATGTGAAGGCTGAAGTTGTTCCTGCGGCAAGAGAAGCGGCCAAGGCTTCGGCAGCGGGAGTGCAGAACACGGCAATCCCCAAGGAGAAGAGCGAGCCGGAAGTTCCCGAAGAAAAGGCAGAAACGACTGCAGAACCGGAGAATGAGAATGCGGCAGAAACAGCTGACGGAACTTCAGCCGATCCTGCGGTATCTGCGGGCCCCAGGTACAATGACGGAGACTTTACGGGAACAGCATTCGGAAATTCGGGAGATATCACTGTTCAAATTTCAATAAAAGATGATATAATAACCTCGGTTGTGATCCTCGAGCAGGAAGAGGATGAGCCTTACTTTACGGATGCGTTGGAGGTTATCCCCGCGATCCTTGAAGCAAACAGCAC
>JAILNG010000171.1 GCA_024691875.1 Lachnospiraceae bacterium
GGGAGAAACTGTTAATGTAACAGTAGATATTACCTTACAGGAAGGATACGATTACTATCTTGCAAAGCCTATGACAGCAGCCTGGGGTACATTTACAAACGATCAGTATGCAGATCTTAAGGAAGCAGGAAGCGGAGATTACTATCATCTTCAGAATGACGGATTTTTAGTAATAGATGATAAGGCTCTTGATTGCTTGAGCTTCACACTTGATGCTGCAGCAGCTAAGGCAATCTATGAGAATGGCGGACTTGCATTCCAGACTTATGGTGTAACAGCAATGTCTGCAATTGTCAGCAAGAATGCTAACAGGACAAAGGTTGAATCTGTATATGCAGGAGACTGGGCTTCAACGAAGGTCATCCCCGGTGTTTACTTTAATAATGTTATTGAAGGTGAAACAGTTAACGTAGTGATCGAGATCACATTGCAGGAAGGATATGATTACTATCTTGCAAAGCCTATGACAGCAGCCTGGGGTACATTTACAAACGATCAGTATGCAGATCTTAAAGAAGCATCAAGCGGAGATTATTATCATCTTCAGAACGACGGATTTTTAGTAATAGATGATAAGGCTCTTGATCGCTTAAGCTTCACGCTTGATCCTGTGGCAGCCAAGGCAATCTATGAAAATGGCGGACTTGCATTCCAGACATATGGTGTGACTGTTCTTAATGCTACAGTAAGTAAATAATTTGAGGAGGTTAATAATGAGATCGTTAAAAAGATTTTTAGCCGTCGCTCTTTCTGCAGCAATGGTATTGAGCATTACGGCTTGCGGTAAAAAGAATCAGGAAGTGGTTACAGAACAAGTGGTTGTTGCAAACGGCGACCAGGGGGCTGCTAAAACTACGGAAAAAAGAACAAATGACATCTACATCGGAACATGGTGGATGCAGCACTATGACAGTGCGGACACCAAGCTTGAAGACAGCTCGGACTATCTTGTAGCACAGGAAAAAGAAGACGATGATGAGAATACAAAGGCTGAAAAGGCTGTTAACCGTAAACAACTTGAAACAAGATTCGCAAATGTGAAGAAGATCGAGGAAAAATACGGCATCAAGTTCTTTTGGAAGAACCTTACTTATCAAGGTGTAAAGGAATCCATCAACACCTCTATTCTTGCAGGAACACCGGATTGCGATATTTACCTTACAAATGCTGAGCTGGCTATTCCCGCACAGGCAAATGGGTATGCGATCGACCTTAAAGAGCTGCTTCCTGCCGATCATGATCTTTTTACAGATCAGGTGGTAATGTCCTATCTTGATCTCGGAGACGGAAAAGCTTGCATCCTTAAGCGTCAGGGCGGTATGGCCAATACACATCCTTTGGCATTTAATGTTCAGCTGCTCGAGGAAAATAACCTTGAGGATCCCAGAGTTCTTTGGGAAAGAGGAGAATGGACCTGGGATAAGTTTAACGAGTATCTGGTCGCACTTACACAGGATACCGATGGTGACGGTCAGGTGGATCAGTACGGATTTGCAGGATATCCCGTGGATTATCTTGAGGAATTGATGCTTTCAAACGGAGCAAACATCGCAGCAAACAAAACCGAGGGCCTTTCCGATTCAAAGATGACGGAAGTTCTTCAGCAGATATATGATATGAATAACACATGGAATGTATGCTTACCTGTTGATCGCGATGCAAACGAAAATGATATCCGTCTTAAGTACAGAAATGGTAATATTGCGTTCTGGATGGGTGACGTTTGGTTAAATCAGCAAAGCGGATCGGACTATGACTGGGACGGAAGCCTCGGCGGAAAGACACTTCCCTTTGATATGGCTTACATGCATTGGCCTGTAGGACCTTCGGGAAATGCTGAAACAGATCCCATGCTTAACGATGTTGACGGTGAACTTTACATTATTCCCGCCGGAGTAGAAGATCCTCTTACAGTTTTCAATCTTCTCTATGATCTCTGGAACTGGTATGATGGTGATACAGTGGTTCGTGATGACCCGGCTACACTTAACTGGTGGATCGATGCTTCAGGAAGAACAGACGAATATCGTCAGGCAAACTTCAAGACACAGACAGAGATCATGGCCAAAACAACTGTTGACCTTTGGAAGTCGTTGGGTGTAAATTATGATCTGTGGTCACTTGTTGATGGCACCGTAACTCCCGCACAGTTCCAGGAAACTTACAAACAGCAGGTTCAGGATGCACTTGATGCAAGGATGAAGTAATTAATTTTTAGGAGAAATTTATGAGTGACATTAAAATGATCGCTCCGGCATTACCGAACATACCCTGGCAGGAAAAACCTGCCGGGGAGTTCAACCACGCACCTGTGTGGAGATACACGGAGAATCCCATTATCAACCGCTACCCTACGAAAGAGGTTGCAAGAATTTTTAACTCAGCCGTAATGCCTTATAACGGCGAGTTCATCGGAGTTTTCAGAGGAGAGCAGACAAACGGGGTTTCCATGATCTACCTCGGACATTCCAAGGACGCTATCCATTGGAACTTTGAAGAAGAGAAGATCCATTTCAAAGATGAAGACGGAAATGATTTCCAGCCCATCTATGCCTACGATCCCAGACTTGTAAAGATCGACGATGTATACTACATCATGTGGTGCCAGGACATGTACGGCGCTGCAATCGGTCTTGCAAAGACAACGGATTTTAAGACATTCACAAGACTTGAAAATCCTTTCCTCCCTTTCAACAGAAATGCGGTACTTTTCCCGAGAAAGATCAACGGAAAATACATGATGCTTTCACGCCCTTCAGACTCCGGTCACACACCTTTCGGAGACATCTTTATTTCCGAGAGTCCCGACCTTGTCTACTGGGGCAGACATCGTCATGTCATGGGCAGATCTTCCGAGTGGTGGGAATCACTTAAGATCGGAGGAGGTGCAGCACCCATCGAAACAAGCGAGGGCTGGCTTATGTTCTATCACGGGGTTTCAGGAACATGTAATGGCTATGTTTACTCAATAGGCGGAGCAATTCTCGATCTTGAGGATCCTTCAAAGGTTCTCTATCGTTGTGAGAATTTCCTTCTCACTCCTACTGAATGGTACGAGGAGAGAGGCTTTGTACCCAACGTTTGCTTCCCTTGTGCTACTCTTCATGACCCCGAGAGCGGAAAGATCGCTATTTACTATGGTTGTGCAGACAGCTACGTAGGACTTGCATTTTGTAAGTTTGACGAGATCGTTGCATACATCAAAGAGCATTCCGTAACCCGTTGGGATGATACAGACATCGGAAGAAGATAGTTTCTCCCGGTTTTACGAGTCGGGGGACGATTTAAAAGTCCCTCCGACTCATTTTTAAGTTTATACTAAAGCACGTACGAGACTTTAAGATGAGGTGAAGAGAAGAAATGATCAATAAAGACTCCATTGCATATACAGGAGATACAGCTCCTTTAAAAGCTTTTCTTGACAGGGCAAAACGCGGAGAAAGCCTTACAGTCGGCTTTATCGGGGGCTCCATTACAAACGGATCGCTGGCATCCGTTCATGAAAACTGTTACGCTGCAAAAACTGTAGCCGGACTCAGAAAAAGATATCCCAATGCGGATTTTAAATACATCAACGCAGGCATAGGGGGAACGACTTCCCATTTTGGCGTTGCAAGATGCGAGGATGACCTTTTGGTTCACAACCCCGATCTTGTAGTAGCGGAATTTTCGGTCAATGACCAAAATACGCTTTTTTATCGCGAAACCTTTGAAGGACTTATCAGAAGGATCCTTCTTGCACCGTCGAAACCGGCGGTTATCATTCTTCACAACGTGTTTTACGATACAGGTACGAATGCTCAGGATCAGCATGAACTGGTGGGCTGTAATTACGGCGTTCCCTGCCTGTCGGTAAAAACAGGCTTCTATCGTGATGTGGTCAGAGGTTTGATCCCCGCGAGGTCCATCACTCCCGATGATCTTCATCCCAACGACAAGGGACATGAAATGGTCGCAGGCCTGCTTCTTGATTACATAGATGCAGTCAGAAACGCAGAAGTTGACAGCGTCTGTGAGACGGAAAAGGGAAAACTGCCTCATCCTATCACAGAAAACTGCTACGAAAATGCAAAGAGAGTAACAAAACCTTATAATATGAAGACAAGCGGAGAGGCTTTTGTTCCAAAAGTTGCTTCAGACACTGTTTCCAAGCCTTATGGAGTTGAACCCGCGTTTGCGGGCGTTAAAAAAGGAGATTTTGCTGAATTTGATGTAAAGGGATCCGAGATCGCGGCTCAGTTCGTTCGCTTTGTAAAGCATCCCGCATGTGTTGCGAAGGCTGTAATTGATGGGGATGAAGAAAATGCGATCATCCTTGACGGAAATTTTGACGAAACCTGGGGCGATAAGCTGGACATTAAGATCCTGACCTTTCATGGTAAAGCAGGGGAACATAAGGTAAGGATCGAAGTGGTAGAAGGAGACGAAAACTGTGTGCCTTTCGATCTTGTTTCTTTGAT
>JAILNG010000118.1 GCA_024691875.1 Lachnospiraceae bacterium
TAAATCAGCAAATATCATTAAAACACATAATTAAACTCGAATTTATCTCCCACGTGAAAAGGCGATTCTCCGCTCACTTCATTTACTTCGAAGCTCGCTCCGTTCCAGCCGTTAATTCTGATCAGCCCCTTCACTTTTTCATCATCGGATGTAAAAATGTAATCCTTATCCCCTGATGCCGTAAAAACGCCTCTCAGTTTTCCGGTTCTGTAAACAGAGATCACCGCCTCATCGCCGGTCCAGCCCATTTTTGTGATCAGAAAGCCGTACACGCTGTCTGTGCCCTGATTGTCAACAAATGATCCGTATTTCGGATCTTTTTCAGGCATATCAAAGCTTTCTCCTTTTAGAGCCGCCAGCTTCGCCGCGAGGATATATGCCCGATTTCTTGTGAAAGTGCTCCACAGCTCAGCCTGCAGGGTGGGGTACAAGCTTCCGCCCTCTTCCCTTGTTCCGATGTTTTCTGCTGTCACTTCATCGATCATCTTACTCCAGCCGTTCTGCTCGGTATAGAATTGGTCTCTGACAGTCTCATCCACAATTTCTGTTATCCTTATTTTAAGGTTATCCAGCTCAGTTGTCCAGACCTTCAGAGGCCATCTTTCCGCCACATTCATTTCCTGCTGGGTTTCGGTCTCCTGCACCTTGTTCTCGTAATTCAGAGCCATGGTCTCGACTTCCGCCAGCTCTTCCTGCAATGTGGGTGAGTTAACTTCGGCCTTTTTCACGTCTTCCTCTATGACAGGTTCGTAGTTCTTATTGAATTCATTGGGTTCCACGGAGTTCATGATCTTTGCGACAGTACTCTTACCGCAGCCTGTTGCAAGCACAAGCAAAAGAGTAATGACCGCGCACAATAACATTCTCTTCTTCATTTTCTCTTATCGATCCTTTTTTTAAAATTTGGAAACAAAAATTCCGAGAGACATTCTATCAGCCACAATTGTCAATTTATTGCCAAAATTGGTATATTTCTGCGTCTAAAAAAGCCGAAGGAACCCGATCGCCCACAGTCTGTCTGACATAAGGGTGATCAAATGCTCTTCGGCTCTGTTTGATCTCTTAATGAATTTTTAGGCCTTACGGCGGAAAACTTTTGTAATCAACGCCGGAATCCAGCTTACGATCAGCACAAGGGCGATCATTATCAGCGCATAGGCATATATCTCCTCGTACTCATTAAAGTAGCTGCTGCTGTAAACAGCCTTTCCGAGAGAATTCCTTGTCTGAACCAGATACTCGGTTGAAACCACAAGCTTAAGGCCCATTCCCACCGAGCTTATATATGCCTGCTTTAAATAGCCGGCCATCAGCGGCAGGTGAACGTGAGTCATTACGTACATGCTGAAGGATCCGTTCAGGCGATACACGTCGATCAGGTTCGGGTCCAGATTTCTGTAGCCCTCGCAAACGGCTTCGCTGATCAGGGGGATCAGGAAGAGTGTGGTCGCAATGATCGGAACCCGCGTGTATTTGGTGAGTACCATGATGATCACCACCATAACGATCATGGGGATGGATCTTAAAAAGATCATAAACGGCTTAAGGAGTGACCTGACAAGATCACTGTAACCCTCCAAAATGCCCACAAAAATGCCGATCACCGATGCAACGGCAAGCGATTGGATCAGATGTTTCATTGATGTCAGGATGAGGCGGTAGGTTTCCGGTCTTCCCAACATTCTGAAAAAAGCTTTCAGTATCTCGGGAACTCCGGGAAACACAAGCCTGTCGCCCTTTAAACTTCCCGCAAACTGGATCAGAAAGCCCAGCAGCAGAATCCCGAGTATGAATGAAACAGTGTCTTTTATTCTATTTCGCTTCAAAATAGAAGTCATCGGCAGGTACTTCTCCTCCGAACTGCTTAAGATCTATGTTTGCTGTAGTTTCGATCTGCTTCTTGGCATCCTTTGCACTCATGTACTTTACTGCGCAATTGGGAATGGCCTTTGCCGCAACCTTTGCATTGGGAAGGATTCCGAGGGATGCTGCTGCTTCAGCGACTGTTTCAAGGTCAGTCGTGCACTTTGCAGCGGACTCTTCAACTTTCTTAAGGTAAGCCTTAACTACATCGGGCTGCTCCTCAGCTGTCTTGGGATTTACAAAAAGTCCTGCCTGAGTGAAACCGTCATTGCCTGTAGCTTTCTTGTAAAGGTCGTTCAGGGCATAACCTGTGATATTTTCGTTCTTGATCTTCGCTGCTGTAAGTGCAGGCTCCGCTGTAAGAACAATAGCTTCCGCATCGGTCAAGAGCAGGCTCTGGGTGTTTGCGGCACCTGCAAGATACTCAACACTTGCGGGAACAATTCCGTTTTCTTTTAATGCATAAAGCGCGATTGACGAATTGATGGTGTTTTCGCCGAACAGCACGACCTTTGCACCGTTCATGTCCTCAAGTTTAAATCCGTCGCGCTGAGATGCGAAATAAAGATTTCCCCAGGATACAACCGCCGCAAGCTTGTAAGTGGATTTACCCATCTTGTAGAGCTTTGCACCTGCATTTATGGGAGCGATCACGAAATCCGCCGTTGCATTTGAAAACTCGGCTGTAATGGTCTCAGCCGCCACAAATGTGCAGCTGTCAGGATTCTCTTTTGCAATCGCGGCAAGGGCGATGGCAGGTGCTCCGTTGGGAGCGGAAACCTTGATTGCAGATGTGTCAACATCCTTTGCAGAACCGCAAGCCGCAAGGGAAAGCATCATTGCGCCTGCAAGAAATAAAGATAAGAGTTTTTTCATATATAATTATCTCCTTATATGTGTGTTTTGGTTAGATTAAACTAACGGCTGTAATATATATTATTAAGCAGGTTTTGTCAAACAATTAACTATAAACAATTGACTGTCGAAGATTTTTAGTTGCTGTTCACCCCCCCGTCAGATCGGCGGTTTTGGGCTCATATGCACGTAATCTCAGAAAAACGCCCAGTGTGAAAGCAGGAAGCCCGGGATCACCACGATCACGAAGAATGCCCAGCTGACAAGAGTGAACACCTTTACAAATCTGCCTCCCTGTCCGGGGTACTCCCTCACGTAGATCCTGTAATTAATTACGGACGCCAGCGATCCGATGAGAGAAACCAGCCCTGCAGTGTCAGCACCGTAGATCAGCCCCGCAAAGTTTTCGGAAAAAGGATAGAGCACGATTGATGCAGGAACGTTGGAGATCACCTGGCTCAATCCGATCGCCCACCAATACTCTCTTCCTGCCACCGCTTTTTTCAGCATCGCGGAAATTCCGGGATTTGCAGCTATTGATGACGAGAAAACGAAAAAGCACAGGAATGTCAATATAAGGACATAGTCTACGCGGCGGAACAACGCTCTGTCATTAAAGAACACACCAACCAGAACGATCCCGACAGCAATGGGCCAAAGCTCGGTTCTTGTCACGATCACGGCGAGGACCAGAACGAACAGGGCCAGGTATACAGCGCCACGTCTGTTGACCTGCGGCTTGCTTCCTTTTACGGTTTCACCCTCTGCTTTTGTTACTTTACCCGTCGCCTCTTGCACTGCTCCGTGAGTTTCCCTCTGCACCACCTCCTGCGCCGTTTCTTTCAGGTTTTTCCTGTACAACACAAGAACGAAAATAACCAGCAGAACAGCGGACGACGCGCAAAGCGGAAGCATATGCAGCATAAAATGTCCGGCGCTTACGTCTGCCTGTCCGTACAGGAACAGGTTTTGCGGGCTTCCGAAGGGAGTGAGCAGCGAGCCTCTGATGGCTGCGATGTTTTCCATGGAGATCACGGGCAAAATGTACTTTTCCTTTCCTCCCTGCCTGAAAAGCAGGATGGTGAGGGGCACAAAGATTATCAGCGACACATCGTTCGTCACAAACATTGATGTAAAAAATACTCCAAAGATCACAAAAAGCGAAAGGCCGACCATTGACGGAATCCCCGATGCCAGCCGCACGACCGGTCCCAGCACGTTTTCTTTCTTAAAGCCCTCCAAAACGCAGAGCATCATCAGAAGGATCCCCAGCGTTCTCCAGTCGATAGCGGTCAAAAGCTCTTTTGTGGGCGGTGTAATAAAAAGCGAAACGATGGCAGCCAAAAGCGCCAGCGTCAGCATCATTTCTTTCTTTAAAACAGCAACTATCTTCTTCATCGCAAAACTCTCTTCATCTTTTGTTACAGTGATCATCAAGCAGGCATATGCTTGCCGGACGCCCTTCAATGTTCTTTCAATGGATGTTTATAGCAGAAAAAGAAGTATAAAGCAATAAAAAAATGACGCCATAACCCCGTCCCCAAAGATTCATTTTTGACTTGTATTTGACAAATTTTAGTTGTATCATTGTCGCATTGTTAAAAAAGTCAGGTGAAGATGAAAATGATGAAAGCGAATTACCACACACACACGCCCCGCTGCCATCACGCTGTGGGCAGCGAGCGCGAGTACATCGAAACAGCGATCGCACAGGGCTTTAAAGTTCTCGGATTCTCCGATCACACACCCCAGCCTTATCCTGCAGGATTCAAATCCGGCATCAGAATGAGCATGGACGAGATCGGTGATTACACAGAGACCCTGGTACAGCTCAGAGAAGAGTACAAAGACCGGATCAAGATCTTCATCGGTTACGAAGTAGAGTACTTCCCCAAGTACTTTGACACCCTTATTACTGAGCTGAAGAAGCACCCCCTGGATTACATTATCCTTGGACAGCATCACGTTCCCGACGAAGTCGAGGGCTTCTACACCGGCATTAAAACCGACAGTACAGAACGCCTCGAGGCTTACGTTGACCTTACGGTCGAGGGCATGAAAACCGGGCTTTTCACGTACCTTGCACATCCCGATCTCATCAACTTTACGGGAGATGACGAGATTTACAAAAAGCACATGTCCCGCATTGTCGAGACTGCTGTGGACATGAACATTCCCTTGGAAGTGAACATGTACGGCTTTGTCGACGGACGTCACTATCCCTCCGACAGATTTTTTAAGTTTGCTCAGGAGTACGCACCCAGATTCATCATCGGCTGCGATGCCCACAAGCCTGAAATGATCAGACAGCCCGAAAGTATCCCCGGGTTTAATGAATTCCTCGACAGGAATAAGATCCTGTACGGAGACAATGTGATCACGCTGAAAGATGTAAAATAAAAAACACCCTGTGAAGCAAGCATATGCTCCGCAGGGCAATTTTTTTATTCGAATGCGGCCGCCACTTTTGTAAGCAGGTCTCTGATAGGAAGATGCTGAGGACAAACCTTTTCGCATTTTCCGCATTTTATACATTCGGAAGCCTTTCCGTTTCCGTTGGCGATCAAAGTGTTTTTGTAGTATTCTTTGGGTTTTCCGTCGCGGAAAACCTCATTTCTGTTCATGGCAGAGAACATGTCCGGTATTCTGATCTTCTTCGGGCACTCATTTTCCTCAACGCAGTAACGACATGAGGTACAGGGGATCAGGTTCTGCTTCTTCATGATACCGCAGACCTTCGCGATGGCAGCACTTTCCGCTTCAGTTATCGGCTTAAAATCCTTCATATAAGAAATGTTGTCTGTCATCTGTTCCATGTCACTCATTCCCGAAAGGACTGTGGACATCTGAGGAGCACTTGCCGCAAAACGGATCGCGTAGCTGGCGTTGCTTCCTCCCTTCAGGTCACGAAGCACCTTGTCAGCCTCTTCCGGCAGCTTCACAAGACTGCCTCCCTTTACGGGTTCCATCACCACAACAGGCTTCCTGTGCTTTTCGCACACTTCGTAGCACTTACGGCTCTCAACATTTTCATCGTTGTAATCCAGATAATTAAACTGTATCTGAACAAACTCGACTTCCGGATGCTCGGTCAGGATCATGTCCAGAACCGATGCCTTGTCATGGAACGAAAGACCGAAGTGACGGATCAGTCCGTCTTTTTTAAAGGAATACGCGGTTTCATATGCACGACATTTCTTGTATTTCTGATAGTTCTTTGCATTCTGCGCATGCATGAGATAGAAATCAAAATACTCCACACCGCAGAGTTCCAGCTGCTTTTCAATGAACGGTCTGATATCCTCCTGTGTTTCAAAGAAAGACTCCGTAAGCTTGTTAGCAAGCAAGAACCGACTGCGATCGTATCTTCTTGAAACGCAGTCTCTTATTGCGGTCTCGGATTTTCCGGAAATGTAACCGTGGGCGGTGTCAAAGTAGTTGAATCCCGCATCTACGAACGCATCCGCCATTTTAATGAACTCATCGTAGTCCACTTTATCACCCTTCATGGGCAGACGCATGCATCCGAATCCCAGATTACCGTGTACCTCCGGGAAAAACTTGTTGTTTTGCATAAAAGCCTCCTAACAAATACTGAAAAACAGCATTCTCCAAATTTAACAACGGTTGTCCTTTCATTATACACTAAAAAAATGTTTTTAAGCAATAAGCCGTTGCAAGAAATGTTCGTTTCATATAAAATCGTATAAGATGCTTTCCTTTGTTGGGTGCATCAATAACAAATAAGGAGAGTATCATGAACAGACCTATATTAGGTAACAAGATCTACCTCTATCTGACCGAATTTTTTGCAGGAATGTCGGTCATGGCTGTTGAGCTGGGAGCCAGCAGACTTCTCGCTCCTTACTTCAGCTCATCTCAGATCGTCTGGACCATCATCATCGGAACCATTATGATCGCCATGGCGCTGGGAAATCTCTATGGTGGCCGCAAAGCCGACAAAGATCCCAACCCCGACAAGCTCTACGGCAGGATCGTCATCGCCGCGGTCTGGATCGCATTGATCCCCGTTGTCGGCAAGTACATCATCATGGGAATTTCCGGCCTGCTCGTTTTTGCCGTTAACTCCAATTTTCTTGTCATCGCTGCCTTTGCCGCATGCATGGTGATCTTCGTTTTCCCGCTTTTCCTTCTGGGCACCGTCACTCCGTCCCTGGTAAAATTCACGGTCGACAGTCTCGATGACAGCGGAAGCATCGTGGGAAAGCTGAACGCCTTCAACACCATCGGAAGCATCATCGGAACCTTCGTTCCCACCTTCATCAGCATCCCTGCGGTGGGCACTTCCGTTACTTTCCTGATTTTTGCAGGCATATTGCTTCTGCTTAGCATCATTTACTTTGTGAGCTCCAAGGTAAATTTTTTACAGGCCAAAAAGGTACCCATTAGTATCTTCCTCTTCGTACTGTGCTGCGTTTTTGGCCACAATAACAGCTTTGCGTTCTGGGAATCCGGTCTCACATATGAAGGGGAATCGATCTACAATTATCTGAAAGTGTCCGAAACCGCTAACAAAGTAGAACTTTCCACAAATGTTCTGTTTGGCGTTCAATCGGTTTACATGAAAAATAAAACACTTGCCGGGGGCTACTACGACTACTCTATGGCCGCAGCCTTTATGAGCGGCGTTAACGAAAAAGACGATTTCAAGATCCTGATCCTCGGAAACGGAACCGGCACTTTTGCCACTCAATGCAAGCGTTACTTTGAAAATTCATCGATAGAAGGCGTTGAGATCGATCAAAAGATCACGGATCTCGCTGTCAAGTACTTTGAATTTCCCACTGATATCCCCGTCAGCACATATGACGGAAGAGCCTATCTCAATGCGATCGACGAAAAATACGACCTGATCATGGTGGATGCCTACCAGGACATCACCATTCCTTTCCAGATGTCATCCGTTGAATTCTTTTCATTGGTTCGGGATCACCTTACCGACGACGGAGTCATGGTAGTAAACATGAACATGCGCAGCAGCAAAGAGGGAAGCATCAACGAGTATCTTTCCGACACCATAGCTAGCGTATTCCCCGAAGTGTACACTGCAGAAGTAGAGCGATACACGAACCGCTGTTTATATGCCTCCCTTAACAAGGATATGCTTGACCGCA
>JAILNG010000220.1 GCA_024691875.1 Lachnospiraceae bacterium
CCCATTGAGCAGATCACCGCAACGATCATGGAAACGGTAGCGAGTACCGGATTAATGACAAATTTAATTTCAGGCATGTTATAAAGGATGCCATATGCATGCCAGATGACGTAAGGAAAGATCTTGGACCCAACGATGAACCCGCTCACAGCTCCCACAATGGCAGCACTTCCGGAATAGAACAGGAACTTTCCCATGATCAGGCTTTCTTTGTATCCCAACGCCTTCATAACGCCGATCTCTGTTCTCTTTTCTTCAACCATGCGGTTCATGGTGGTCATGCAGACCAGCGCCGCCACCAGGAAGAAAAAGATGGGGAACACATTTCCTATGCCTTCCACAATGGAGGAATCGTTTTCAAAGGAAGCGTATCCGATGTTCACATTTCTGGTCAGAACGTAGGTATCAGGCTTAGGGGCATATGGACCGAAGACAGCCTTCAGGTCTTCATAGCGGTCAGCAGCCAGTTTTTCCAGCTTTTCCTCAATAACCGGAGTTTCGAGATCTATCCCGTCGTTATATGCTTCGGAGTAGATCTGCTCCTTTCCGGATTCTGTGAGGACATAGATGTCGCTGTAGTAATCACTTTTAAATGCTTCAGGCATCAGATAGACAAAGCCTGACAGCTTGCCGTTTCCAAGGCTTGTGTTTCCGCGTTCGAAATGTACGTAAAGTGGCGATCTGCAGCGTCCAACCACTGTGAATTCGGTGTAATTCAAGGAATTCAACGTGCTTTCCGAGTTTGATTCGGGTAAGGTGATCTTTTCGCCTATGCTTGCGGAAGAAAACCAATCGCTGTCTCCCAGACACTCATTAGGCGCTTCGGGCATCCTGCCCTCAGTAAGGATGACTTTGTTTATCGTATCCGAGATCGACAGAAGCTTTGCGGCATTTACCGTCTTACTTCCCCGCTGAATGAGAGCGTCAGTTCCGTAGGCTCCTTCAGCCTCCTTCACAAAATCCAGCTTTTTGATCTCTTCCGCATCTTCATCGGAAAGTCCAAGGGTGGAGATCAAACGAAAGTCATAGAGCGCATTATTCCTGAAATAATCATCTCCGGTTGCGATCATAGCTTCTTTGGTAACTTTAAGTCCCGAGAAAAAGCCGACTCCCAGCGCCACTATGGCAAGGATGGCGATGTAACGACCAAAACTGCCCTTTATTTCTCTTATAGTATTTTTTCTTAATGCTTTTCTTTTCATATTACCAGGAGATCTCCTCAACGGGAACGGGAGTTTCGTTTACTTCCATACTCTTTACCTTACCGCTCTTAACTGTAATGATCCTGTCAGCCATCTTCGTGATCGCCTGGTTGTGCGTAATGACAATGACGGTTTTCCCGGTGTTTCTGCAGGTGTCCTGCAAAAGCTTCAGAATCTGCTTTCCGGTGTTGTAGTCCAGCGCGCCCGTGGGTTCATCGCAAAGCAACAGCTTCGGATTTTTTGCAAGCGCTCTCGCAATGGCCACACGCTGCTGTTCACCGCCTGAAAGTTGAGCGGGGAAATTGTTCATTCTTTCGGAAAGTCCCACGTCCTTTAAAACATCCTCAGCATCCAAAGGATCCTTACAGATCTGTGCTGCCAGTTCCACGTTTTCAAGAGCCGTAAGGTTCTGGACCAGATTGTAAAACTGAAAAACAAAGCCCACATCGTAGCGTCTGTAGGTTGTAAGTTTCTTTTTGTTGAAATCAGACACCTTGCTGCCATCCAGCGTGACAGTTCCGGAACTCAAAGTGTCCATGCCTCCGAGGATGTTCAGGATCGTAGTCTTTCCTGCGCCGGACGCTCCGACGATCACCACAAATTCACCCTCGTTTACCGTAAAGTCCACTCCGTCGAGGGCAACAGTGTCCACTTCTCCGGTGTGATAGACTTTTCTCACGTTTTCAAATGATATAAATGCATCCATCAGTTACTCCTTCTTCAAATCTTAAAACTCAGTGGGCAATGTCGCCCTGCGCTTCGCATCGTTTTCGATCCACTCATCCAATGTCAGAGGAGTGTAATCGGAAAACATGCAAAAGCAATTTATCATCCTGCAGGGTATCCTTCCCTCTTCCGGATCTTCAAACCCGGGTCTCACCACACTTCTCGTAATACTTTGAAACTTGTTAACCAGCAATTCGTCAAAAGTGTTGTGCACATGCCCGTAAAGCATGTAGGTTTTGGGATTTCCTTCCTTGTCCCTGTGAAACTGCCCCTTGTAACAAAAAATGGGATAGTGGCTCAGGATCACTCTTCTCTTATCATCCTTGATCTCTTTGTAGTCCGCTATCCACTTAAATAATGCGGTATCAAACTTCTTGTCGTTTAAAAATCTGTCATGATTTCCCGCGATCATATACTTTCTGCCCTTTAACGCTCCCAACAGCTCCATTGTCTCCGCTGCCTTACCGAAAGAAAAATCTCCCAGTATCACCACGTCGTCATTACTGCGCACCCTCTCGTTCCACTTCCCGATCATGTATTCGTTCATGTCCTCTACGGATGCAAACCCGCGCTTGTCCATGTTCTCATTCATGTCGCCGTGAAAGAAATGCAAATCGGAAATGTAGTATCTCATCCTAAACCACCCCTTAGTTAAAATAATCAAGTTCTTTTATTTTACAGGCATACAAGCCAATATTCAATTACCAAAGAATAAAAAAAGTCCTTTAAACCTTTTAAGTTTAAAGGACTGTGATCTTTATTTGGATATCGGAGCCACTGTTCTTTCCAGAAAATCCATCTGTTTTGTGTAAACATCTATGAAGAAATCTCTCTCTTCTACGGAAAGGAAGTTCAGCGATGCTCTCTCGGCAAATATCATGGGATAGACAACTGTTTCGGCAAATTTTTCGCCTGCTTCCGTCATCTCAAGATACTTTTTTCTTCTTCCGCTGTTGGTCTCGGATGCTGAAATGTAGCCCTCTTCAAGAAGTTTCATTGCTGCGGAATTGACTGTCTGTTTGGAGTAGCCCCAGTCACGAACCAGCTCATACTGTGTGATGGGTCTTTTGTAACTGCAGATAGCATACAGGATCCAAAAGCACATTTCAGAGATGCCCATCTTAGCGGCATAATCTCTGTAAATAGTTTCATGCCTTTTGTGCAAACTGTTAATAATGGCCATTTGTTCGCCGACGGTCTTTGCCATGGTATCTTCCTCCTTGGTCAACGTCATAAATGCATATATATCCGATTTCATACCATTTTAGCAAAGAATTCAAAAAAGTGCAACTATTCAACCAGTTGCACTTCAATATTTTATAAATTTATAATTTTTTCCGCCGCTTCTTCCGGAGTGGACACAATGTAAGCTGCGCCCTCATTCTCTAGGCTTTCGCGACTGCCGAAGCCCCAAAGGACTCCCATAGTCTTAAGGCCGACGATGTTGGCTCCTTCCACATCAAACTTCGTGTCTCCCAGCATCAGCGCCTCCGACTTGTCGGTAATGTGATGCTTCTCCAGGATGTATTCCAGCACTGCCGCCTTTGTGTTTCTCTCCGTGTCCGAACCTGCTCCGCAAAGATCGTCCATGAGCACATCCATCTTAAAGTACTCCATCACTTTTTTTGCAAAGCCGATGGGCTTGGAAGTGGCAAGGATCAGGGTTTTTCCCGCATCGTGCAGTTTTTTGAGCATCTCCGGGATCCCGTCATAGATCCTTGCTTCAAAAAGTCCTTCCCGATCGTATCTCTCACGATACTTCTGAATTCCGGGTTCGATCTGCTCGGGCGTGAGCCCCGCATCCGCAAATGACCAGGTAATGGGCGGTCCGATGTACTTCCTCAAAGTCTTCAGGCTTTCAACTCTGATGCCAAAGCTCTCCAAGGCATATGCAATGCATTTCGTTACTCCCTCTTCGGAATCCGTTATCGTGCCGTCCAGGTCTATTAAAACATATTTTATCATCAATACTCCTAACCGTTGCTTGTGTTACATGCTTTCCAGAAGCGCCTTGACTTCTGCACCGAGCTTCTTTGATCTTGCATCGGCATCTTCAAGGGAAGTTCCCTTAACGCCGAAGTAAAGCTTGATCTTAGGCTCTGTTCCGGAAGGACGAACGCAGAGGTAGGAATTGTTTTCCAGCTCGTAGTAGAGAACGTTTGAGTTGGGAAGTCCTGTCTTTGTGATCTCACCTGTCTTAAGATCCTGTCTTGTATCCAGCTTGTAATCGCGAACAGCCAGTGTCTTAAGCCCGCTGATCTCCTTAACGGGATTCTTTCTCAAGGTCTCCATGATCTCACCGATCTTTTGAAGTCCCGTAATGCCCTTCATCGTTACGGAGATGATGTCATCCTTGTAGTAACCGTAGCGCTCGTAAAGTGCGATCATTGCATCCCAAAGGGTCATGTTCTTTGTCTTGTAATAAGCTGCCGCCTCGCAAAGAGCCATTGTTGCAACAACCGCATCCTTGTCACGGGCATGATCTCCGATAAGGCATCCGTAGCTCTCCTCGAAACCGAAAAGATACGTTCCCTTTCCTGTTTCTTCAAACTCTCTCATCTTACCGCCGATGAACTTGAATCCGGTAAGAACTTCTGTATAGCCTGTTTTATAGTAATCGGCGATGTCCTTTGCCATGTTGGTTGAAACGATGGTGGTGATCAGCATTCCGTCATCGGGAAGCTTTCCGTTCTTTTCCTTCTTGGACATGATCTCATAGTCCGCAAGAAGGCAGCCTGACATGTTTCCGGTAAGAGAAATGTACTCGCCGCTCTTTGTATCCTTAACGTAAACGCCCAGTCTGTCCGCATCGGGATCGTTTGCGAGAACAAGATCCGCATCGATCTTCTTTGCAAGAGCAAGGCCCAGTGCAAATGCTTCCTTTGCTTCGGGATTGGGGTAAGAAACTGTGGGGAAGTTACCGTCGGGAAGCTCCTGCTCGGGAACAACCGTAACGTTCTTAAAGCCCAGCTCCTTCAAAACTCTGCGGACAGGCAGATTTCCTGTTCCGTGAAGAGGAGTGTAAACGATCTTTAACTTGTCGCCCCATTCCTTGATGGCTTCAGGTCTCATAACAAGCTTCTTGAGTGTCTCGGTGTAGGTGTCGTCGATCTCTTTTCCGATAACATTGTAAAGACCCTTCTTAATCGCTTCATCCTTATCCATTGTAAGAGCCTTGCTGAAATCTGTTACATTCTTTACTTCCTTAAGGATCTCAACATCGTGAGGGGGAATGATCTGAGCGCCGTCCTCCCAGTACACCTTATATCCGTTGTATTCGGGCGGATTGTGGCTGGCCGTGATGTTTATGCCTGCTGTTGCTCCCAGATATCTTACCGCATAGGAAAGAACGGGAGTGGGGCGAAGCGACTCGAAAACATATGCCTTGATGCCATTTGCGTTGAGGCATAATGCAGCCACATCAGCGAACTCGGGTGACATGCGTCTGGAATCGAAAGCAATGGCTACGCCCTTTTCGCAAGCGTTCATTCTCTTGATGTAATTTGCAAGTCCCTGTGTTGCCTTGCGCACCGTGTAAACATTCATTCTGTTGGTTCCGGCTCCGATGATGCCGCGGAGTCCTCCGGTACCGAACTCGAGATCCGTATAAAATCTCTCTTTGATCTCGTTGTCATTGTCCGCTATGGATCTGAGCTCTTCCTTGGTCTTCTCATCGAAGTAGGGATTGCTGAGCCATTCTTCATAGGCTTTTTTGTAATCCGTCATTTTTGTCTCCTTTTCTCCAAAAAACGTGTCCTTGCATCTATTATTCCACGCAAGCCGATGTGTAATCCAGAATCGCATCTCCGTCGTAATCGGCTCCGTTGTATTTAAAAGTGTGAGCAATGTTGTTATATATGACCGTCAGCTCGGCCTCACCCATGACTTTCTCAAAATCACAGGGGATCGTCCCCAGATAGTAGCCGTCGATGTAAAGATCTCCCTTAAAAGGTCCGTAAACGTAGATCGCGTGGCTGTTGTCCAGCTCGTACTCCATATTTTCCAGCTTCTTTAAGGAAAGATTCTTAAAGGCAAAGCCCTCCGGGAGAGGTGTCGGTGTGGGCGTCGCAATCCTGATCTCGGGCGTAGGTGTCGGTGTGTAAACGGCTGCCTTGCTGTAAGGCGCGAGGTCAAAGACTATCGCCGTGTCTCTGGTAATGTTTATCGTTTCGGCCCCGGAAAGTCTTCCGTAAGAAGCCTCCACTCTGTACTCGCCTTCGCGCACCACGTAATTTGCGGGATCCTTAATGTCAAAAGCGTATCTCGCTCCGACCAGCACAAGTCCGCCGATAAAATCGTCGTAATTTGCAAGAGCCAGCGTTCCGTGGCCGATGGTCACTTCCACTTCCAGAACAGTGGTTCCTTTGCCCCTTATCGTGTATCTGTCGGCTGTGGGAAGAAGCTCGGAAATTCCGATCTGCTTTCCGTTGTTCATGATGCAGAGATTATCGGAGTACTTGTAATTCTGATTTCTGATCACCATACGGTTTTCATCGGGAAAGATCTCCAGATCGTCGATCTTAGCCTTTTCCCAGACTTCATCACTCCTGTTCGCCACGGCGATCGTCTCGGGGTCTCTGTCCTTGCAGGTAAACCGCAGCAGTTCTCCGATCCTCAAAACACCCGCAGTGATGAGTGATCCTTCTTTTCCATAGAACTTCGAAGCTCCGTCGTAGGAAACCTCAACATCTGTCTCTGCTTCCACATCCCTGATCAGGATCTTCTTTTCCTCCTTATCCACTTTCAGCACCACACCCAAAAAGCTTCTCGGCTTCTCGTCTGTTTCTGTGCCTGTGGGATCTGCGCCGGAGCTAACATTCGGTTTCACTTCCGGCTTTTTGAAGAGTCCTGCGATGCCAACGGAGATCAAAAGCATAAGGACTGCCATTCCGAGGATAAAAATCACGTTTGAATTGGGATTCTTTTTCTTTCCCTGCTGTTTCTTCCCGTCCTGAGGAGAATTCAGTCTTTCCTTCTGTTTCCTCGTACCGTACACCCTGCGTTCTTCGTACAATCCGCTATTCTTTTTTGTGTCCTGCTGATCGCTCATATGCAAATTCCCGGGTGATTAATAGTTTAAGCATGCAAGATCCAGCAATTTTTGTTTTTGATTAAGGGACTGATCCACCAGCACCTTATCAAGCAGAAAATCCAGCATCTTGCCGATCTCGGGTCCTTTTTCAAACCCCGCTTCAATGAGATCGTTTCCCGTAACCGCCAACTGTCCCACAGACACGCAGTCACCTCTTTCGGAGATGATCCTGTAGGCTTCTTTGGCTTTGTTCAGTTTCGGAAGATTCTTTGCAACGCGGACCGTGTTGTCACCGTCCGTGTTTACAAATCCGTCAGCCAGCATTTCAGCTGTCTGGAGTTCAAAAAGTAAGGGGCAGAGAGACGGGCCGATCTTTTTCATAAAACCGCGAACCGCCACATCATTGACGATGATCAGCTTCTGCCTGTGGAAATCCACGAGGCGTACCACCTTGTCCCTGGTCTCATTATCAAATTTAAGCCGCGTCATGATCTCACGCACCTTGTCGTGTTTCATGCTCTCTTCCGCATCTGCCATTTCCGATGTGGCAACGGCTTCGTATCTTTCACCGGGCTCATCCTTGCCTCTGACTTCCGTGAAGTCCTTGGCATCGGCTTTAAACAGCCCCGTATCTGTGTATTCCGAAAGGAGAGCTGCCCACTTGAGTGTGAGAAGATCCTTTTCATCAAATGCATTGTTGGGGTCGGTTGCTATGCTTCCCACGAGAGAAACAGCTTTTACCGCCCTCATTCCGGACATTGCCTTTCCGGACTTAACACCCTGCAAGCCTCTCGCGTCGGCTCCTCCCGCCAGTATCCTGTCGAATTCCGGAAGTACAACCTTTGTGACTCCCGCTTCCTGCGCGGCAAACAGCCTGTCAGGTCCGTTGGAAAGAAGGATCTTGTTGAGTTCGGTTCTGATCCTTTCCGCACTGACCTTTGCAAGATTCGGCGCCTTTTCCTTTGCGGCTTCGAAAGTCTTTTCATCGATCTCAAAACCAAGCTGAGCGGCAAAACGGAAAGCACGAAGTATTCTTAAAGCATCCTCGTCAAATCGCTCTGTCGCTTCTCCGACGCATCGGATCAGACCTTTTTCCAAGTCTTCTCTGCCGCCGAAAAGATCGACCACGCCTTCCTTTTCGTTGTAGGCCATGGCATTGATCGTAAAATCACGTCTCAAAAGATCCTCGGACAGCTGTGTCGTGAAAGTCACTTCCTTGGGATGACGGCAGTCTTCGTACTCACCGTCGATGCGGTAGGTTGTCACTTCAAAACCCTCATGGTTCATCATGACCGTAACCGTTCCGTGCTTAATGCCGGTATCCACGGTCCGCTTGAAAAGACTTTTCACATCCTCGGGCTTGGCTGATGTGGTGATGTCCCAATCCTGAGGCTTTCTTCCCAGAATGGCATCCCTCACACAGCCACCGACCGCATATGCCTGAAAGCCCGCTTTCTGTAATGTATCTATTATGTTTTTAACCTCTTCGGGCAATCGTATATCCATTTTTAGTACGCCTTACTACTGTATAAATTATTCGTTTGCTTCACTGAACGGGTCGAGGATTAATATGCCTTGCACCGACATACGTATTTCTTTAATATGCCTCGCCCCGGCTTACAGATTTCTTTAATATGCCTTGCACCGGCATACGGATTTCTTTAATATGCCTTGCCCCAGTAAACAAGCTTCTTTGCAGGCTTTCCGCAGCAAACGCAGACATCGGAGATCTGCTCCTGATCGTTGAAAGGCATACATCTTGAAGACACGCTGAGTTCGTTCTTGATCTTCTCTTCGCATTCGCGGTCTCCGCACCACATAGCTCTGATAAAGCCGGGCTTGTTTTCCGCAATGTCCTTGAGTTCATCATAGTTGTGAGCATCCCAGATGTGGCTGTCTCTGTGAGCCTTTGCACGCTCAAACATATCCTTCTGGATGGTTTCAAGGATCTCGGGGATCTTTGTCTCGATCTCGTCAAGACTTACAATAGTCTTTTCTCTTGTATCTCTTCTTACAACTACACAATGACCTGCTTCGATGTCCTTGGGTCCCAACTCTACTCTTACCGGGATTCCTCTCATCTCGCAATCCGCAAACTTCCAGCCGGGTGTCTTGTCGGAATCGTCGATCTTTGTTCTTGCAACTTTTGCGATCCTGTTGTAAAGCTCGGTAGCCTTCTCAAGAACGCCTTCCTTCTGCATCTGAACAGGAATTACCATAACCTGTGTGGGTGCAACCTTGGGAGGAAGTACAAGACCAGAATCATCGCCGTGAACCATGATGATGGCTCCGATGATACGGGTGGAAACGCCCCAGGATGTCTGATGTGCGTACTGAAGCTGATTGTTCTTGTCCGCATACTGTATGCCAAATGCTTTTGCAAAGCCGTCGCCAAAGTTG
>JAILNG010000239.1 GCA_024691875.1 Lachnospiraceae bacterium
AGATTAACAATGATTACATAATTTGCAATGTAAACAAAGAGAGTTGTTTTTTTGGCGGTTTACGCTTATACTTAATTTATATGGGAAAAGATATAAATACAGTTTTTTGAAGGAGGAAATACAGAAAATATGAACATGACAGAATTGACTCCGAATGACGATCTTCAAGCAAAATTCGATAATGCGGCGCCCGGAACTCATTTTCATCTTGCACCCGGAACTTACAGACAAAAAATTGAGATCAATACCCCGGGACTTTTTATTAAAGGAAGCGGAGCGGAAAACACCAGGATAGTATATGGGGATTACGCCAATAAGATAGGAGAAGACGGCAAAGAATTGGTCACTTTCAGAACCTACACCGTTGCGGTCTGCGCTCCCAACGTTACTATGGAAGATCTGACAGTGGAAAACGATGCACTTTATCCGGAAGAAAAGGGACAGGAAGTGGCACTCACGGTTTACGAAGATGATTTTAAGGCCTTTCGGGTAAATCTGATCTCCACGCAGGACACTCTTTTCCTTGGCCCTTTGCCATTTGATCTCACTCAGAGATACACCGGTTTCTTAAAGGAAAAATTGAATTTTTATATGCCTATGAAGCAGACATTCAGAGATTGCTTTATTTCGGGAACCGTTGATTTTATTTTCGGTTGCGGTGACACACTTTTTGAAAATTGCGAGATACGATCTCGTAAGGACGCCCGAGGAGGAGGCTATGTAGCTGCTCCCGCTCATGCCCTCGATCAAAAGACAGGATTTCTTTTCCTGAATTGCAGGCTTACTGCTGATGAAGGAGTGGGAGAGGATGCGATCTTTTTGGCTCGTCCATGGAGAGACTACGGACTCACCACATTTGTGGGATGTTCTTACGGACCTCACATTAAAACCGAAGGTTTCAACAAATGGAATGACACGGAAAGAGACAAGACAGCGAGATTTTACGAGGATCGAAGCATAGACGGCAGAGTGCCCTGGAGTAAAGTGGCGACGCCCGAAAGGATCGAGGAACTGATTTCTTATTTTAAATAAAAAAGCAGATGCCCTGCGTTGTAGCAAGGCATCTTTTTTGCTTTTTATATTTGGCGTTGAGACTTATCTGAATCTGCCGCCTCCGCCGAAACCGCCCATTCCGGTGTTAACGGATGAAGCGTTCATCGTTCCGGAGGTCTGAGTCCATGAAAGAACCGAGGAACTTCCTTTGTAAAGGGTGTATTTGGTTCCGGTAACCAGCTTGTCTGATGAGATCCAGCCGTTTGAGTAATTTGAATTCAATGTGAAGCTTGTAATCGTGTTCCCTGAAGCATCCTTAAGTGTGTAAGTGCCACTTCCGAAGGAAGTCGATGCTGCAACATATCCGTTGACTGAATTGGTGGGAACAGAGCAAATTCCGCCCAGAGCGATGATCGTACCGCCGCTTACTTTGACTGTACCGTCCACGTCAACAGAACCTGCCATGCCGCCTGAAGAACTGCCGCCCTTTATGAGCGCGAGGCCACCTGTCATTGTAACGCTTCCGTTTGAGTCTACCGCATCAGTGTCACCGGAAGGAGTTGTGACGTCAAGGTAACCTCCGTTAATGTTGATCATGGGAGTTGCGCTTCCGGCACATGCATTGAGACCATCATCGGTAGCGTAAACGAAGGTGTTTCCGCCGTTAATGTTAATGATGTTTCCTTCGATACCTTCGTAGGATGTGACGATGTTAATGTTTCCACCGTTTACGGTAACGATGTTGTCACCGTGTATTCCGTCGTCAGCGGCGTTGATCGTGATCGTGCCACTCTCGATGGTGATGTCTCCGACACCGTAGGCGTTGTTTTCCAGGAGATTATCGTTGTTGGCATGGATACCGTCATCAGAACAGTAAATGTTTATGACCGCATTTGAAACAGTGATGGCATTGTCTGCAGCCATGCCTTTTGTGGAATAAACGCTCTTTGAACTGCTGTTGCCTGAACTTGCACTGATCTGAGTGTAGTCACCGGTCATGACGGAAGTGGAAGAGTCGAGAGCGGTGATCATATAGGCGTTCTTTGAGGTGTTGAGAATGTCTGCCGTAGTAACTCCGGTGTAGGAACTTGTACTTGGAGTCGAATTGGTCTTAAATCTGAAGAACTGCACGTTTTCGTAAGATGAAGGAACTGAGAGCTTCATGGCATAGTATCTTGTTCTGCCGTTGGAAACCATTGAATCATAAGAAGCTTTTACAAAAACGCCGTTGTCATAATCATCGTTATAAAAGTATGCATAAAATTCCGATGTGGATGTGTAGATCGACGAAGGTACAACGATATAGAAGTCTGTACCTGTGCTGACCTTACCGGATGTGTAATTTGAGTACTTGTCTGTGTAGATGTTTACATTTCCTTCAGTGGAGATGTCGATGTTGTAAGCGGCACTGATACCGTCACAGCAGGCATATATATCCACGTTACCTCCCGAGATGGTGACTGTTCCGCGCTGATTTCCCTTGGAGGATATGTCACTGTTGGAGGTTTTGATGCCGTCTCCGCCCTCGGCGATAAGAACCAGGTTTCCGGATGTGATATCTACGGAATCGTTTCCGCGCAGAGCATTGTTTGCGGCTGTGATCTTTAATGTAACATTTTTTATCTCAATGGAATCCTTTGACTGGATACCATTATTATATGTAGAAGAAACTACCAGCGAACCCTTACCTGTGAGGTCAAGATCGCAATCTGTGTAGATTGCTGCGTTTCCTTCATCATCATCGTCATCGTCGGACTTTGCGGATCTGGTGTCGATGATCTCGTTGTAGGTGTCTTCAACCGATTTGATCTTAACCTTGTCTGCACTTAAGGCCAGAATGGGAGCGGAAGAGGAATTTGTGATCTTAACGCCGTTAAGATCAAGATTAACCTTATCATCATCGCCCGCATCTATTATGATGCATCCTTCTTCCAGAAGGCCTGTGAGAGTGTAGGTCCCCGCAGCTGTGATCGTGTAGGTCTTACCGCTTTTCGTGAATTTGCCGTCTTCTGTTGTTATTGAGAAGGATTCGTTGATCACTTCAGCGTCGTTGGAAGCATCTTCGGCCGGAACCGGAGTAGTTGTAGGCGCTACGGTTGGAGCAGCTGTAGGCACTACGGTTGGAGTAGCTGTAGCTGTTGAATTATTTACTGAAGCTGTCGGAGTGGCAGTCGCTTCTGCCGTTGCGGCTGTTCCTGAATTTTCAGCAGCGGTTGTGGGAGTAGCGGTGGCCTGAGCAGTGTTCGTTTCGCTTGTTCCCGTCTGAGCGGATGAGGATGAATCAACTGCTGTTTTGGCTGTGTTATCAGTTTCGGCGGAGGTGGTTCCGCAGCCTGCAATTACAAGTGAAATGCAGGCAATGATCGCAAATAACCTTGTTTTCTTCATAGGCTTCTTTCCTTTTCTTATAATAATATGTATTTATTGCAGTAAATTTTCTGACTAATCTTACAAACGTGATTATAGCACATTTTTGTGATTTATCTATGAAAAAACGGTGAGAATGTTGTGAAAAGCAACAGATTGGCAATGCATGAGAAAAACAGTTGTTATTTTGATCAATATAAAAGGAAGGTATGAACATTAACGAAACCTTTACAAGGATTTGAAAATAAGGTAAAATATCTTGCAAAATCAAAAAACTTGCTGTATCATAGAGTTACGAAAACGATTTCGTTATTGATTTTACGGCATATTTTATAAATACGGGGTGGCAAAAAATGGTTTCATTAAAAGACATAGCAAAAGCGTGTAACGTCAGCCCCGCTACTGTTAGCAAAGCGCTGAACGACCAAAGCGATGTGAGTGAAGAGACAAAGGCGCTTGTCTGCGACGTCGCCAAAAAGATGGGATACTTCCCGAATTCCTTTGCAAGAGCATTAAAGACGAACAGGACGAACAACATTGGAGTTCTTTTTGTAGACGAAGCACAGAGCGGATTGACGCACGACTATTTTTCTTATGTTCTTGACAGCTTTAAAAGAGGTGCCGAGGCAAAGGGATACGACATTACATTTATTAACAGTGACAAATCAAATCCGAATCGTATGACCTATCTGGAACATTGTAAGTACAGAGGGTTTGACGGAGCATTGATCGCCTGCGTGGATTTCTACGATCCGGAGATTTCGGAGCTGGTAAACAGCGGATTACCGGTGATCACCATAGACCATGCGTTTTTCGGCCATTCTGCCGTACTTTCGGACAATGTGAGAGGAATGAGAGATCTGGTCACGTTTGTTGTAAACAACGGACACAGAAGGATAGCATACATTCACGGAATGCCATCTGCGGTTACCAGCAGCCGTTTGTCTTCGTTCTTTAAGACTTTGGATGATTTCGGTATCAGTGTTCCTGATGAATACATCAGAGAAGCTCCGTACAGAAATACGAAGATCGCTGCGCAGGAAACCGAAAAACTCCTTGCGCTGGATGTACCGCCCACCTGCATCCTTTATCCGGATGATTTTTCCTGCTTTGGCGGTGTGAATGTGATAAAGGAAAAGGGGTTGAGTATTCCCGATGACATTTCAATAGTGGGGTACGACGGCATAAGAATAGGGCGCCACATAGAGCCTCAGCTTACGACCTTGAGACAGGATACCGCAAACATCGGACTGACAGCGGCGGAAAAACTCATCGATCGTATAGAACATCCCAAAACCACGATAGAAGAGCAGACAATGATCGAAGGATCGGTGTTTGTAGGAAAAACCGTTAAAAACTTAAAAGCTTAAATAAAAAAATCGGGATCGTGATGATCCCGATTTTTAATGTCCTTAAGACTTATTTGTTCTTTTTCCAAGCCTCATACTGTGATGAGAACTCATCAATAACCTTCTGAGCACCTGCATCCATAAGTGCCTTCTTGTACTCGGCGATCTTGTTGGATACGTCTGCAGCTGCTACACCACCTGTTTCGATGATGAAACCGTACTCAGCGAAGAGACCCTTACATGCTGTATACTCAGCGGAAACCTTAGATTCATCAAATCTGAAGCCTGCAGCGGATGAAGTCTTTGCAGAACCGTTGAACTGCTTGTAAGCACCTGCGAAATCCTTGGGGGATCCTGCTTCGGGAGTGATTACGAGAGCAGATACGGACTCCCACATGGAGTGGTTGTACTTCTTGCCCATCTTCTCAACCTGACCGTCAGAGTTAACCTTCCAGTCTTCTCCTTCGATACCGTAGGTGTAAAGATCTGCAAGCTTTGTATCTGTGTAAAGGAGGCCAAGGAAATCTATGCATGCCTGAGCCTGCTTCTTGTTGCTGTTAGCTGTTACGCAGTAGCAGGAACCGAGAGCGGAGTTGGAGTGAGCCCATCTGTTTGTAAGAGGATTGATGGTAACGTCCTGACCGTATCTGTTGTTTGCTTCTGCATTGTTGGGTGTATCTGTCCACCATGAAACGCCCCAATCCTGAGACTGTGTTGTGGTGTCTGTAACAACCTTTGTGTACTCATCCTCGTGGATGTAGCCCTTAGCTCTCCAATCAGCGATGAGGTCTGCGTACTCCTTGTACTGAGGTGTATCAAGTGTGAATACGACCTTGTCTGTGTTACGATCTACAGCTACGAAGTTTGATTCTGCTTCACTTGTGAAGAAATCGAACTGGTCGATGTAGAAACGATAGAACATAGCTGTCTTCTGGAGAAGAAGGGGATACTTGAGACCCTGCTTCTTGCAGTCTGCAAGATAGGATTCAAGATCCTTAAGGCTCTTAACGGATGAGGGATTGAAAGATGTGTTTTTAAGAGCTGCTGTACGATACATAAGATCGTAGCCTTCTACGTTGTCCTTGTAAACGGGAACAAAGTAGTTCTTTCCGTCAAACTTTGTAGCTTCCCACTGACCCTGATCCATTGATCCGTAAAGGGTTGTTCCGGGAAGGAGATCGGAGATGTCATAAACCATATCGTTGGAAACGAGGTTGGATGTCTTGATCTTACCCTCTTCCCAGGATGCTGTCCAAAGAAGGTTTACTTCCTTGTTTGCTACGGAGTTACCTGCCTTGTCGGCATACTCTCCGGATCCGATCTCACGGATGGATACTTCTACATCAATCTTGTCCTTGATGTACTCGTTGATTGCTTTCTCTACCTTTTTAACCTGAGCCTCATCAACCGCTTCAAGGTTGAAGCATGCTCTTAAGATGTTGATCTTGGTCTTTCCGCCGTTGCCACTGCAACCACTGAAAACACCGGCTACCATTGCCATGACGAGCAATAAAGCCATGACTCTTTTCTTCATAAAATTTCCTCCTGTAAATTAAGTGTTTTTATATTCAAAGGTTTTCCCTTTAAATATCAAGCTTGATCATCCCTTTACAGAACCTACCGTAAGTCCTTTTACGAAGTACTTCTGGAAGAAGGGGTAGGCAACCATGATGGGAGCGATGACAACCACTACCGTAGCCATTGTTGCCGAGTTTTTGGGGATCGCACCGCCCATGGCGTCTCGGACTGCCTGGGGCACGTTGTTGCTGTTCAGCAGGAAGTCGATGTTCTTCTGAATGTTATACAACAGAAGCTGCAACGGCTTTTTGCTGTTTTTGTCGATATAGAGCAGAGCGTTCTGCCAATCGTTCCAATAGGCGGTAGCCATCATGAATCCGACTGCCGCAAGAGAGGGCTTCATTAGGGGAAGACAGATCTTAAAGAAGGTGAGGTACTCGTTTGCACCGTCGATCTTTGCTGCTTCCAAAAGCTCCGAGGGAATGCTGTTTGCTATGTAGGTCCTTAGTATCAGTACGTTCATTGTGGTGACGCAGAGCGGAAGGATCAGCAAAAGCAATGAATTCTTAAGGTGGTAGTAACTGGTAAATACGATATAGCCTGCCAATTGACCGCCGTTAAAAAGCATGGGGATCAGAAGGTAGATCGAAAGGAATTTTGCAAGTCTGAATCCGGGCCTGCTGATGGCGTAGGCATACATGCTCATGGTCAAAAGGCCGAGGCCTGTTCCCACAACCACCACAAAGATGGTCACACCGTAAGAGGTGATGAGCTGATTACCGTATTTCAATACCGAGTGCATTCCGTCCAGAGAAAGCTCATCCGGGAAAAAGCTGAAGCCTTTACGGGCGATGGAATCTTCCGAAGAGAACGCCGCAACAAAGACCAGGATTACGGGGAGTGCACAAAACAGTGTATAGATCATGAGGAAGAAAGCTAAAATGTATTGCCCGAGAGTCTTCTTTCCGGGAGTAGAGGCTTCTTCCGCTTCTTTCTTTTTTCTTTTAACTTTTAATTCTTTTTCCATGTCAGTCTTTCCTCCGTTAGAACAGCGAATTTTCGGGTGAGAATTTCTTCACCGTACCGTTTGCCAAAAGCATCATCAGAAGGCCGACAACTGACTGGAAGAGGCTGGCCGCCGCAGTGAAACCGTATTCGGAACTCTTGTAAACCGCATCCAAAACGTAGGAATCGATAACCTGTGTGGTGTCGTACAAGGCGCCGCTGTTTCGGGTTACCTGATAGAAAAGACCTGTATCTGATCTCATGATGTTTCCGACGGAGAGAAGAAGCATTACCGTGATCATGGGAACAAGAGAGGGCAGTGTGATGTGAACGATCTGCTGCCACTTGTTTGCACCGTCGATCTTGGCGGCTTCGTAAAGTGCCGTATCGATACCTGCCAGAACAGACATATAAAGCACCGAACCGTAACCTACGGAATTCCAGATCTTGACTATTGTCAGGATCGCGATCCAGTAACGGGATTCCGAATAATAGGAAATGTTTGTTCCCATAAGCTGATTTATAAGGCCGTTATCGCTTGCGATGAAAGCGTAAACGATGAACTGTACCGCAGCAAATGAGATGAAGATGGGAACGATCATCATTGTCTGCATGATCCTGCCCAGCTTTTTAAACACGAACTGATCGAGAGCGATCGCGAGCACTACATTCAGGAATGTGCCGACCGCAGTAAAGATCACGTAGTAGATAAGGGTGTTTCTTGTCATGCGAAAGAATGTGCTTTTACTTGCAAACAAGAATTTAAAGTTATCCAAGCCGACAAATTCACTTCCGAAAAAGCCTTTCATGGGTTTGAAGTCCTGGAAAGCCATGACGATACCACCCATGGGTACGTACATGATAAAAAACAAGATTAAAAACGCCGGTAGAGCGAAAACGACGTAGGGCACGTTTTTTCTGGTGTTAGCCCACAGACTTTCCCGCTTCTTTTTGGGAGCAGCCGTTGAAGAAACAGCTGTAGCCGTTGATTTTGCCATCTTTCAAATTCCTCCGGGAATAATTCGGTTTGCCTTATAACGCAAACGTTTTCGTAAGACTTGAAAAAAATATAACCTGATATTTTTATCTCGGTCCTGCATTGTCATAATATACAATTTTTGAAACTCTGTCAACAGTTTTTTGTGCAACTTTTATATGCTTGTTGCATACGAAAAATCGGCGCACACAGGGTACATATGCCCGAAACTCCTTTGAAATTGCGGGTTTCACAGCAAAATAAGAAATTTTAAAAAAAACTATTGTTAAATTTGGGATTTTAAAGTATACTGATGCCACGAAAACGATTTCGGCAGGCATATATTTGCCGGAATCCTTGAAACATCTGTGTTTTGTAGGAGGACTTATAAATGAAATACGGCTATTTTGATGATACGGCCAAAGAATACGTCATAACGACACCGAAGACACCTCTTCCCTGGATCAACTATCTGGGTAACGAAGAATTCTTTTCGCTCGTGTCAAACACCTGCGGAGGCTACAGCTTCTATAAAGACGCAAAACTTTTGAGGCTTACAAGATACAGATACAACAACGTACCTGCGGATAACAACGGCAAGTACTACTACATTAACGACGGAGAGGGCATCTGGAATCCGGGCTGGCAGCCTTCAAAGACTCCCCTGGACGCTTACGAATGTCGTCACGGCGTGGGTTACAGCAGATTTACGGGTGAGAAGCGTGGCTTAAAGGCAGAGGTTCTTGCTTTTGTTCCCATTGGAGATAATTGTGAGATCAACAAGGTCACCATTACCAACGAATCGGATAAAACAAAAAGCTTTAAGCTCTTTTCCTACGTGGAATGGTGTCTTTGGAATGCGGATGACGACATGAAAAACTTCCAGCGTCTCCTTTCCTGCGGAGAAGTTGAGGTAAAGGGATCCGCGATCTATCACAAGACAGAGTACAGAGAAAGAAGAAATCACTATGCATTCTTTTCCGTGAATGAAAAGATCGACGGGTTCGACACTATAAGAGATGATTTCCTCGGTGCATACAACAATAACGATGCACCGGATTCGGTTGTTTTACAGAGATCAAATAACACACTTGCCAGCGGCTGGTCGCCCATAGCCTCCCATCAGATCGGTATCACCCTTAAGCCGGGAGAAAGCAAGACACTGATCTTCATTCTGGGCTACATCGAAAATCCCGAGGATGAAAAATGGGAGAGCTACGGCGTGATAAACAAAAAGCCTGCAGAAGAACTGCAGGAAAGGTACTCGACGGATGAGGCTGTTGATAAAGCCTTTTCGGACCTCAAAAACTACTGGGATTCATTGCTTGCACAGTATCATGTGGAATCCGGAGACGAAAAGGTTAACCGCATGGTGAATGTATGGAACCAGTATCAGTGCATGGTGACATTCAATATGTCCAGGTCGGCTTCCTACTATGAATCGGGCATAGGCCGAGGCATGGGCTTCAGAGATTCCTGTCAGGATCTTCTGGGCTTTGTTCATCTGATCCCCGACCGTGCGAGAGAAAGGATCATCGACATTGCATCCACTCAGTTTGAGGATGGAAGAGCGTACCACCAGTACCAGCCCCTTACAAAGAAGGGTAATTCCGACATAGGAAGCGGGTTTAACGACGATCCGCTTTGGCTCATTGCGGGCACAAGCGCCTACGTGCGTGAGACCGGAGACACTTCGATCCTTAGCGAGCTTGTTCCCTTTGACAATGATGAAAGCAAGGCTACGCCTTTAATGGATCATCTTAAAAGATCCTTTGATTTCACAGCGACTCACAAGGGCCCTCACGGTCTGCCACTCATCGGGCGAGCAGACTGGAATGATTGCCTGAATCTGAATTGCTTTTCCGAGCATCCCGGTGAATCCTTCCAGACCTTTGGCCCCAGCGAAGGACCTGTTGCAGAATCGGTTTTCATTGCGGGGATGTTTGTAAAATACGGCAGAGAGTACGCCGAACTTTGCGAACTGACCGGAGACAATGCGGAAGCAAAGCGGGCACTCGCTGAAGTCGACAAGATGTACGACACCGTGTTAAAAGAGGGCTGGGACGGAGAATGGTTCGTCAGAGCCTATGATGCGAACAGCAATAAGGTGGGATCCAAGGAATGCGAGGAAGGACAGATCTACATTGAACCTCAGGGATTCTGCGTTATGGCAGGCATCGGCCTTAAAGAAGGAAATGCGATCAAGGCCTTGGATTCCGTAAAGGAGAGGCTGGACACAAAGTACGGCGTAATGATCCTTCAGCCTGCCTACACAAGGTATCATCTGGAACTGGGAGAGGTTTCTTCCTATCCTCCGGGGTACAAAGAAAACGCAGGCATATTCTGTCACAACAATCCCTGGGTGTCCATCGCGGAAACCGTTGTCGGACGCGGTGACAGAGCGTTCGAGATCTATAAGAAAACATGTCCCGCCTATGTGGAGGACATTAGTGATATACATCGTACCGAACCCTATGTTTATTCACAGATGGTAGCGGGAAGAGATGCAAAGTTCCACGGAGAAGCAAAGAACAGCTGGCTCACAGGAACCGCAGCATGGACATTTGTAAATATATCTCAATACATTTTGGGCGTTTATCCCACGCATAAGGGACTTTCAATAAATCCCTGCGTACCGAAGGGGTTTGGTGATTTTAAACTTACAAGGAGATTCCGTGGCGCGATCTACAACATTTCGGTTGAGAATCCGTCCGGAGTAGAAAAGGGAATTAAAGAGCTTTGGGCAGATGACAAGAAGCTTGAAGGAAATGTAATTCCTTTTGAAGAAGGTAAAAAAGTCTACAACGTAAAAGTTATAATGGGTTAAAAGCGTTCCTCTGTTATATGTGGAAAAAAGTCCGGGCGGATTTGCCCGGGCTTTTTTCTTGTTTTTCTAAGTCCGGGCGGATTTGCCCGGGCTTTTTTCTTTGTATGAGATCATGCTTTTACCGAATATTCCGTTACATTTAAAACTGTTTCGCCGTCGATCTGAAGAGCACAGGGCTTGTCAAACTTTACAGTTACCTTGTGACCCGTTACGACTTCCACCATTTCCTTATGGGAAACGTGCTTGCCTTTAAAGATGTTGGGGAAGACCATGAGAGTTTTAAGCTTTCCGGATCCATACATTACAACTGTTGTAACTTCTCCCGACTTTTCAAGTCTGTCCTGAGCGGGAGCCACCATCATTCCGCCGCCGTAGAAGCGTCCCTTCATTGTGGGAGCCAGCCAAACGTGTTTGAAGATCCTTTCTTCATCGTCCACAATGACAGTTGCATTGGCGGGCTTAAAGTGGAAGAGCAGCCCCTTGATGGCGATGCCTGCATAGTTTACGGGCTTATCGGAAGCTGCACGGAGTTTGTCACCTACTTCGCAGCAGTAGCCGTCGATACCGTAACCGATGCCGTTAATGAAACGGCAGGTTTTTCCGTTCACGGTCACTGTGGGCAGATTTGAAAGATACTTATTTAATGAGATGAATTTTTCATTGTCTGAAGGAGCGATGTCGGCCTTAAAATCATTGCCTGTTCCCGCTGCGTAGTAGAGGATCTCCTTTTGCGGAACAATTCCGTTTAAGTCGTTGGCCAGATGATTGATGGTTCCGTCTCCGCCCACAAGGATCAGCTTATCTTCTTCGGATACGGAGTCGATGAAGGCTGCAATGTCCTTGATCTTAGTGATGTCTTCGTAGGAGTTTTCTCCCGTGAGGAAGCTTTCGACTTCCTTTGCCGTTTGTAATCCTCGCTTATTGTTTGCGTATGGATTGTACAAAATAATGTTCTTCACTTTATATGCCTCCCATTTTTAAAGCTTTATTGATTGTTTAAAGCCACGTCCCGATCTGAAAGTTCCTGTTCTTTTCTTTCTACGGAACTCAGAGATCTTTCCATGTCTTCTCTTACACGTGCGGAAATCACATGAGAAGAATTGGACGTTATGAAGTCAACGGGGATCGTTTCAATGAAATCCACGTAAACATCCGTGTTTTTAAAAGGAAAATTGTGGGCGATGTTTTCGGTTCCTCTGGTGGTAACCACTACGATGGGGACCTTTGCCATCTGTGCCACTTTCATCGTTCCGTCATGGAAGGGCAGGAGTTCAAGGGTTTTGCTTCTGGTACCTTCCGGGTAAATGCCGATGGAAACAGTGTCGTTTTTAAGAAGATCAGCAGCCTTCATGAAAGTTTTGAGGCTGTCTCTGGGATCTGTTCGGTTGATGGGAAGGAAGCAGCATTTGCGTATGATCCTTCCGAAACAAAACACTTTAAAGTTTTCGGGCTTTGAGATGTAAGCTATGTCCCTGTCCATGAGGACTCGCCAGGTTACTATGGGATCGAATTTGGAACGGTGATTTCCCATGAGGACAAATCGCCCTTCCTTGGGAAGTTTGTCCAAGCCGGTTACGTGGAGTCTGACTCCCGCACCGGGCAGAGCAAACACCGTAGAAAAATTCAAGAGAAAACGATGGTATTTTGAATGCTTTGTATAAACCTTTTTGGGACTGATAAGGATCGCGTTGATCATGAGAAAGATCACCCAAAGGGCTGCAAAAGCAAGGCACGCGAGTACTGCGCCCGCAAGAAAAAGAATTATTCGGTATATAATATCCGGCATGTCATTGACCTCCGAAGTAATGGATTTGTTTAAAGGCTTTCTGTTCTAAAGCCACATTCCATTATATATCCGGAAAACTAAAAAAAATATGGTGAATGAGGTCTTTTTATCCTAAAAAGAGAATTTTTGACCGATTTTTCGGGCATATGAAAAGCAGATTGCGTGACCGATCTTTTTTTGCTACAATTATGTAGCTTTTACAAGAGGTGACAAATGGCAAATCAATTTCAAAGAACACAGCTCCTTATCGGTAAGGAGAACCTGAATAAACTGAAGAAATCACGTGTGGCAGTCTTCGGAGTCGGAGGCGTCGGCGGATATGTTGTGGAAGCTTTGGCGAGAAGCGGCGTCGGAACGCTGGATCTGATAGATGATGACAAGGTTTCCGTGACAAATTTAAACCGTCAGATCATCGCGCTTCAAAGTACCGTGGGCCGTTATAAGGTGGATGTGGCTAAGGAAAGAGTGGCCGACATAAACCCCGATGCGATCGTTCACACCTACAAGACTTTTTATATGCCTGAAACACGAAAGGAATTCGATTTCACGGAATTTGACTACGTGGTGGATGCTATAGACACGGTTACGGGAAAGATCGAACTGGTAATGCAGGCGAAGGAGGCTGAGACACCCATAATCAGCAGCATGGGAGCGGGAAACAAGATAAATCCCGAAATGTTCGAGGTTGCAGACATTTACAAGACCAGCGTATGCCCTTTGGCAAAGGTCATGAGAAGAGAACTTAAAAAGCGCGGTGTGAAGCGTCTCAAAGTGGTTTACTCCAAGGAAAAGCCACTGGTTCCGCAAACGGAGATCGAAATGAGTTGCCGGAACAATTGCACCTGTCCTCCGGATACGGCGGCAAATTGTGAAGTGAGACGGGCCATTCCGGGAAGTATGGCTTTTACACCGGCGGTTGCGGGACTGATCATAGCGGCCGAAGTGGTTAAGGATCTGCTGGATTTTAAAAATCCGGATTGAACAGCTTATATTAAAAAAGATAGGAAGAAGAATGGAAATAACAAAGATTTATTTTGACATGGACGGAGTCCTTGCAAACTTTGAAAAAGGCGTAAGAGAGCTCTGCCACATTGAAGCGTATTCATTAAACGAAAAAAGACCTAAGGGGTACGACGATCTCCTGTGGGAAAAGGTGAGAGGCGTGGATCATTTCTACGACAGACTTGAGATCCTTCCCGGAGCAAAGGAAATGTTTGATGAAATTAGACGGACCTACGGTGACAGATGTGAGATCCTTACAGGGATACCAAAGCCCTATAAGGGAGTTCCCACCGCCGCCGAGGACAAGATCTCGTGGATGAGAAGGCTTTTGGATAAAGATATAGTCATGAACATAGTTTACAGGGCTCAGAAACAGGAGTATTGCAAAGGCCCCGGGGACATTCTGATCGATGATATGAAAAAGACCATAGATCAGTGGAATGAACTTGGAGGAACGGGTATTCTTCACGTGAGTCCGGAAGAAACCATGAAGGAACTTAAAAAGCTTGGGATTATTTAAGAGAAAGATAACTGCTTTAAAGGGCGCTGATGCGCCCTTGTTTTATTGCATTAAAACGGTAGCTTGCAGACAGAATTCTTAAGTGATAAAATTACGGTGAAATATTCCGCATAATCAGATAAACAGCGGATTGTATGGAGGAGCAGCTATATGGGAGAAGTAAAAGTCATTGAGATCAAAAAAAGTATTTTCAATGCAAACGAAGAAGATGCAGCGGCGCTCAGAAAAGAGCTTAAGGAGAAAAAGATCTTTCTTTTAAACCTTATGTCATCCCCCGGAGCGGGAAAAACTACCACATTGGTAAAACTCATCAACAATTTGAAGAAGGATTACAGGATTGCGGTCATGGAGGCCGACATTGACAGTGATGTGGATGCGGTTAAGATCCTGAACGGAACAGGAGTAAAAGCGATCCAGCTTCACACCGGAGGAATGTGTCATCTTGATGCGGAAATGACGAAACAGGGATTGGACAATCTTCCTGAGGATGTGGATCTTATCATTCTCGAAAATGTCGGTAATCTTGTTTGCCCCGCGGAGTTTGATACCGGGGCATGTAAAAACATGATGATATTGTCGGTTCCGGAAGGGGACGATAAGCCTCTTAAGTATCCTCTCATGTTTCAGGTTTGCGACATAGTCGCTATCAATAAGATAGACTGCCTTCCCATGTTTGATTTCGACATGGACAAGGTTAAAGAGTATATTCACGGCAGAAATGCCAAAGCAGAGATTTATCCTATATGTGCCAAGAATGGTAAAGGTATTGACGAACTTGCGGATTGCTTGAGAAGAGAAATTTCTGAATGGAGGAAATGATATGCCCGAAATTTTTAAGAAAGCTCCCGAAACTATTAATGAAAAGAATCCGAGCATAGTTTCAAAGTATTGCGGAAATGAAGAGGATTTTAAAGCCCATCCCGAGTACGCGAAGCTGGGAAAGAAGATCACCGATAATGTAAAAACAAAACTTGGCGGAGTTAAATCCACATCCCCTGAGTACTGGGGGTTAAGAGAAGTCCTGACCGAGGACGAAGTGACAGTGGGAAATGCATTGAAACTTCGTAAATGGTACAAATTTGAAGACATCTATAAACTTGTAAAGAAGCATTTTGATCCCGTGAGATTACAGGAAGTACTGGATCTCATGTCTGTTCACGGTATTCTGGAGTACGATTACGGCGATCATTACGATGACAACGGTCCCACGGTCAAGGAGTGGACGGATGAGTGGAAGGCTGCGGAAAAGAGATACAGGATCTCTTTCTATGTTCCGGGAAGTGCAGAACTTTTCAACTCTTCCGAAGACAGAATAGCGGAACATCCTCCTGTTGCATCTTTCTTTGAGCGAATGACCTTCCTTCCATTGGAAGACATTACTCCCATGGTAATGCCCGGAGGAATGGGCATAGGAATGCATGTCATCCCTGTAGAAAAAGCCATTTCTTCAAATAATGAAGCTGTAAAGCTGGAAAAGATCTCCTATTGGTTAAAGAAATACGAAGGACACATTTCAGCAGGCATATGCTCGTGTCGTGCTTCCAGAGCCATGCTCGGAGAAGGCTGTGCGGACGATTGCAATGACTGGTGCATACAGATGGGCGACATGGCCGATTACACCGTTGAAACAGGAAGAGCCCATTACATCACAAAGGAAAAAGCTATAGAGATCCTGATGAAAGCCGAAGAAAACGGATACGTTCATCAGCTCACCAACATTGACGGTGAAGATCATATCTTTGATATATGTAACTGTAATCCCAAGATCTGTAATGCTTTGAGAACGGCCCTTCTTTACAACACTCCCAACATGGAGAGAAGTGCTTATACAGCGAAGGTTAAGAAGGAAAACTGTGTTGCCTGCGGACGTTGTGTCGAAGTCTGTCCCGCAGGTGCGGTTAAGCTGGGACAGAAACTCTGCACATCAAAGGGAGAAGTTGAGTATCCGAAGCAGCCTTTGCCGGACAACATTGTCTGGGGAAAATATGCCTGGGATGAAAATTACAGAGATACGGCGAGAGTCAACACTTATCCCACAGGTACGGCGCCCTGTAAGACTGCCTGCCCCGCTCACATTGCGGTTCAGGGTTATCTTAAGATGGCAGCGGAAGGAAGATACGATGAAGCATTGGCTCTCATTAAGAGAGAAAATCCTTTCCCGGCGGTCTGCGGACGAGTTTGTAACAAGAGATGCGAGGAAGCTTGTACCAGAGGCACCATCGATGCTCCCGTAAGTATTGATGCTGTTAAGAAGTTCCTCGCCAACAGAGATCTTGACAAGAAAACACGTTACGTGCCCAAGAAGGTCATTCCCAAAGTCGACGGCGAGTTCGATCAGAAGGTGGCTGTGATCGGTGCGGGACCTGCAGGACTTTCATGTGCATATTACCTTGCACTTATGGGCTACAGACCCACTGTGTTTGAGAAGAATCAAAAGCCCGGCGGAATGCTGACCTACGGAATCCCTTCTTACAAGCTGGAAAAGGATGTCATTGATGCGGAGATCGACATTATCCGTGAGCTTGGTGCCGAGATCAAATGCGGCGTGGAAGTGGGTAAGGACATTACAATAGAGGAACTTAGGAAACAGGGCTACAAGGCATTTTATGTTGCCATCGGCTGTCAGGGCGGAAGATTACCCGGAATTGTAAATGAAACAGCCAAGGGCACTTCCGTTGCGGTTGATTTCCTTAAGAGTGCTTTTGAGGATCAGAATCAGGTGATGGACGGAGACGTGGTCGTTGTGGGCGGCGGTAACGTTGCTGTGGACTGCGCGAGAACAGCTTCCCGTTTCAAGGCTTCATCCGTAAAGATGTTCTGTCTTGAGTCACGTGAGACTATGCCCGCATCAAAGGAAGAGATCGAAGAGACACTTGATGAAAACATTGAGATAAACAACGGCTGGGGACCTGTG
>JAILNG010000130.1 GCA_024691875.1 Lachnospiraceae bacterium
TAACGCTCATACGATGGGGTCCCTCCCCTGCTTCGCAGCGGTCCTCCCCATTGTCGTGAATTCGCAATCCGCTACGCAACTAATGATAACGGGGAGGACCGCCACGAAGTGGGGGAGGGACCCCGTTATATGCTCATTAAGCGGGGGCGGTTACTGCTACGCAGAATATGCCGTGTGCTGAAACTCTTTGAAAGCAAGCTTTCAGAGTTTTAGCACACAGCATATCTGTGAACAGTAACAAAAAAATAAAAATGATGCTTGACAAGAATAAGTTAAAGTGATAAAGTAACGGACAATTAAATAAGGTATTATTTAAAAGCTGTGACGAAGACGGACTTTTAAAGCTTCTTTTCAGAGAGCAGGCGTTTGGTGCGAGCCTGTAGGAACTTAAAATCATCCAATCCCTTCCGAGCTGAGGATGCGAAAGCGAAAGCGAGTAGTGGCCTACGTGAGAGCTACGTTAGTGCAAAGAGGTTGTAAGACCTTAAAGAGCCTGCCATGCAGGAAATTGAGTGGTACCGCGGAATGAATATTTCGTCTCAAGATTAGTTTACTAGTCTTGAGACTTTTTGTTATACAAGGATATCACATCAGAAATGCTTATATACTTGCATATAAAAGCATTTCCGATGTGATATACGCAGAGAACATGAGCAATTAGCGATTTTTGCGAAAGCAAAAATCAGCGGTTTGCGAATGTTCTCAGGATTGCGGGAGCAGCGGAGCGGCGAAGCAATCCGTGTATAGCAAAAACAGAGCAAAAGCAACATTAAACCAACATTAAACCACAAACCAACCAACATCCAATATTAAAAGGAGAAAAACAATGGTTAAACCTGAAATGAAGAACCAAGTGAATGAAGTCGTCGTGAGGATCCGCGATATGCAGGATATCAAGGGCTACACCGACGAAGAACTGGCTGCAAAAGCCGAAGTCGACATGGAGCATTTCAAAGCATATATGAACGGCGAAGCTGAGTTGCCATTCACATTTGTTCACAAGTGTGCGTTGGCATTCGGCCTTGAAATGACAGAACTTATCGAAGGACAGAGTGCAAGACTTTCTTCCTACAATGTGGTAAGAGGAGGAATGGGACTTACAACAGCAAATGAGGCAGGTGAGCTCATCCAAAACCTGGCTCCTTACTTCAAGAAAAAGCTTGCTGAGCCTTATCTCGTTACTTACGATTATGATGAAAAATTACAGAACCTTCCTATTCATACAACGATCCATGCAGGTCAGGAATTTGACTACGTTGTTGAAGGCTCGTTAAAGGTGCAGGTGGGAGAGCATGTGGAGATCCTTAATGCCGGTGATTCCATCTACTACACTTCGGGCAAGCCTCACGGAATGATCGCTGTGGGCGGAAAAGCCTGCAAGTTCATCGCTATGATCATGGCATCGGATGAAGAAGATAACGGCTTTGCAACGCAAGCGATCGTTCGGGCAAAGCAGACCAAAGGACTGGTTTACGAAAACTTCATCGACAGCGTTGACAATGAAGACGGAAGCTTCCACAGTATCAACTTTAAGAATACCGACAAATTTAACTTTGCTTTTGACATCGTGGATGAGATCGCAAAGACTAAGCCCGACAAGCTGGCAATGATCCACCTTGATAAGGATAAGAACGAGAGACGCTTCACATTTAAGGAGTTTAAAGAACTTTCAAATCAGGCTGCAAACTATTTTACATCCCTCGGCATCAAAAAGGGTGACAGAGTAATGCTGGTGCTTAAGCGCCACTACCAGTTCTGGGTTGCATTCCTGGCACTTAATAAGATCGGAGCTGTTGTCGTTCCGGCTACAAATCAGCTTAAGAGCCATGACTTTGTTTACCGTTTTCAGGCGGGCGACATTCATTCCATCGTATGTACGTTTTCGGACGGTACGACAGATGCCGTTGACGAGGCTGCAAAGGAATGTCCTTTCCTTCAGAACAGGATCATCGTAGGCGGCCACAAGGAGGGCTGGAGAAACTTCGATGATGAGTACGTTTTCTTCTCAAGAAGATACCTGAGAACCGCAGACAGTGCAAAGGGTGAAGATCCCATGATCATGCTGTTCTCCAGCGGAACCAACGGTTATCCCAAAATGGTTCTTCATTCATGTACGTATGCTTTGGGACATTTCATCACAGCTAAGTATTGGCACTGCGTCAGAACCAAGGGACTTCACTTTACGATTTCGGACACAGGCTGGGGCAAATCCCTTTGGGGCAAGCTCTTCGGCCAGTGGCTGAACGAAGCCGCAGTTTTCGTCTACGATTTCGAACGCTTCCATGCGGATGACATCCTCCAACTTTTCGGAAAGTATCCGATCACCACATTCTGCGCACCTCCTACAATGTACAGAATGTTCATTAAGGAAGATCTGTCAAAATACGATCTCTCATGCATAGAGCATGCGACTACGGCAGGCGAAGCATTGAATCCCGAAGTTTTCTATCAGTTCAAGCAGGCTACGGGACTTGATATCATGGAAGGATTCGGACAGACAGAGACTACACTTACCATAGGAAATCTTGTCGGAATGAAGCCGAAGCCGGGTTCAATGGGAAAGCCTTCACCCGCTTACGATGTTCAGCTTCTCGATACAGACGGAAATCCGGTAGGAACTGCCGAAAACGGAGAGATCTGCATCAGCACGAAGAACGGTATCCCCTGCGGACTTCTTCTCGAGTACTACAAAGAGCCTGATAAGACAAAGGAAGCATGGCATGACGGTTACTACCACACGGGAGACATCGCCTACAAGGATGAGGACGGTTACTTCTGGTATGTTTCCAGAATCGATGATGTCATCAAGTCATCCGGATACAGGATCGGACCCTTCGAGATCGAAAATGTCATCATGGAGCTCCCTTATGTTTTGGAGTGCGGTGTCTGCGCAGCACCCGATCCCATCAGAGGACAGGTCGTTAAAGCATGCATAGTTCTTGTGAACGGTAAGGAGGGAACTGAGGAACTTAAGAAAGAGATCCAGAATTACGTTAAGGAAAAGACAGCTCCTTATAAGTATCCCAGAATCGTGGAATTCAGAACGGAACTGCCTAAAACCATAAGCGGAAAAGTTATCAGAAAGGCTCTTTAAAAGGGACTCTTCTAAATAATGTAAAATTTTTTAATGGTACTGCTTCAC
>JAILNG010000044.1 GCA_024691875.1 Lachnospiraceae bacterium
CATGGGGCAGCTGCTACTACTGCATCCGAAACGGCTCCGAGAGCGTGGGCAAGGTGGTTAAATACACAGTTTCCCTTCCGGTTTTGTGTCTGGTGATCCTTGCGGTCAGAGGTATTACAATGCCCGGAGCAGGAGAAGGACTGGCAAAGCTTTTCATTCCCGACTGGTCCGCACTTAAGGATTCCACTCTTTGGGTTGATGCCATCGGACAGGTGTTCTACTCCCTTTCCATCGCTATGGCCATCATGGTCGCTTACGGATCATTCCTGAAAAAAGAAGCGAACGTTGCTGTCGACACGGTCATTATCGCCGTTGCGGACATGCTGATCAGCCTGTTGGCGGCTATCGTAATGTTTTCAACCATGGCAGGAACAGGTATGCTCGGAAACATGACCGCCTCAGGAATTTCAACGGCGTTCATAGTTTATCCTCAGGCCATCGTCAATTTAACGAATTCACCTGTGCTGAACGCGGCCTTTGCTTTTGTATTTTACTTCTGCCTGATAACCCTTGCCATCGATTCGCTGTTCTCCATCGTTGAAGGCACCAGCACAGCGATCTCCGACAAGTTTAAGATCGACAAAAAGAAGACTACTATCATCATGTGTATCATAGAATTCTTCCTGGGCATTTTCTTCTGCACCGGCGCGGGTCTTGCATGGCTGGACATCGTGGACAACTTCATAAACAGCTACACCCTGGTACTTACGGGAATCCTTGAGGCTATTGCTGTGGGCTGGTTCTTTAAGACCGGAAAGGTTCTTGACGAGATCAACCGAAACACGAAGGGGTTCAAAATGTCCAAGGGCTGGTTCAATGCCTCCATCAAAGTCATTACGCCCGTTGTGCTTTCCATGCTGTTCATCTGGAACATAGTTTCTCTCTTTAAAAACGGCGGAATTTACGGCGCAGCGGACGGTTATTCCCTGGCTTCAAACATCATCGGCGGCTGGCTGATCATCGCTGTCAGCATCTTCTCCGGAGCCATCGTGAAGCTGATAGTTTACCGAATAAAGAAGAAGGGGTATAATGAAGATGATCGTAGCTGGGACGACTTCAAGGATTGATCGTCGCTGCTAAATAATGATCTGAAAAAGGCATTTTATGAAACAGGCATATATCTTCTTTACCGCTGTTTTCTTCATGCTTCTTGCGGCCTGCGGTGATGAGAAAAGTAAAGAACCTGCTCAAAAGGCAGAGACTCCTACGCCATCTTTTACAGCTTCCGTGACTGTAACAGCCACACCGACAGCTACAGTTGCACCCACATCAACACCGACGGTTGCGCCCACGGAAGCTCCGGCTGACATTCCGGAAGTGGCAGAGGATGAAGAAAACTTTGAAAAAGCTTTAAATGATTTCCTGATCGCAGAGTTGGGACAATACTTTGCACCGTTGGAGCATTGCATTCCTTTTACGATACTCGTGGATCTGGATGATGTAGATAAGGAAAATGTCAAGATCTACGGTATCTTTTGGGTTCAGGATTACAAGCTGAACGGAACAGTACTGGAAAATGTGTCCGGCGGCTGTTTCCCCGGAGTCGTTAAAGGAAAGAAGACTGACGGAGTGTGGGAATTTACCGAGATCGAGCGAGTGGCTTCGGGATCCGGAAATGCAGAAAGCGCAAAGAAGATCTTCGGAGATCGTTACGAGGCTTACTCCATGGTGATCTCCAATGACAACGTCAGAACGATGCTCAGAACGGAAGCCGTGAAAAAATACGTAAAAGCAAATGACCTGAACGTGACAGCCTACAAGGATTACGGCTGCGACCCCATAGAGCTTGAATGACACTTTCAAAATATTAGCCGTAAAACGGCTCGGAGGCAACCATGATCCAGGATATTTACCCAAGAAGATTAAATAACAGTTTCACAGACTATAAGGCTTCAGCGGAGGACGAGCTTCTTCTGTTTGACGAAAAATGCAGGCTCTTGGTGAAAACGGACGGCGGAAAGATAGTTTTTCCACATGTTTCCGATGCGGGAGACCTGAGAAACGTCTACTTGTTTTCAATCGATGATACGCGCTATTTCTTTGCGCTTGACGAAACCTCTTTCCAAAAGGAGGGCTTTTCCTACAACTCGCCCAACGAGCTCAGAGAAACCTGTGAAGAAGGAGAGATGCTGGCAGTGTTTACCGCCTACCATCTTGCAAAATGGTACAGAGACAACAGATTTTGCGGAAGATGTGGCGCGCCGCTCGAACTTGATAAGAAGGAAAGAGCTTTGAGATGCCCCAAGTGCGGAAATCTGATCTTCCCCAGGATTAATCCCGCAGTTATCGTGGGTGTCAGAAACGGGGACAAGATCCTGATCACCAGATACAACCGTGGTTTTGCTCACAATGCGCTGGTGGCAGGCTTCACAGAGATCGGTGAGACACTGGAAGAAACCGTGGCCCGTGAGGTCATGGAAGAAACCGGATTAAAGATAAAGAACATCAGCTACTACAAATCTCAGCCCTGGGGAAGCGCTCAGGACGTCCTGATGGGCTTTTACTGCGATGTTGACGGAGACACGCAGATCAAAAGAGATGATAGCGAGCTCAAGTACGCGGAATGGGTGGAGCGCGAGGACATAATGCTTCAGCCCGACAGTTTGAGCCTTACCAATGAAATGATGATGATGTTTAAAGAAGGCAAGTTTTAAGAATGATCAGAAATGTTGATTTGAACGAAATTTCAAACGGAAAGCTTTACGACGCCAACGACCTTGTTAAGCTGGGCGTGGAGGACTGCGCCGGCTGTCACGCCTGCTGCTGCGGTACGGGCGACACCCTGAACCTGGACCCCTACGACGTCTATCGCCTTGAGGCCGGGCTCAAAAAGAGCTTCAAGGAGCTTCTTGCCATGCATCTTGAGCTTCGCGTCGCGGACGGTGTCATCATGCCCTTTCTTCGCATGGACAAGACGCTGGAGATCACGAGCGCCGGCGTTTCCGTTACCGAAAAGGAGGCGTGCACCTTCTTAAACAGCGAAGGCCGCTGCAGTATCCATGACTGTCGCCCGGGCATATGCAGGCTGTTCCCCCTCGGGCGTATTTACGAGGGCGAAGGACACAAGTACCTGCTCATGGAAAAAGAGTGCCACAAGGAGCGACGTGTAAAGATCAAGATCAGAAAATGGCTTGAAACGCCTGATTTTCCGAAATACGAAGCCTATGTGGACGAGTGGCACGGCATTGTTTCCGCGATCACGGACCATCTGTCGGAAATGGGCGAGGACCAGCTTAAAGCCCGTAATATGGAGATCCTGCAGAAGTTTTACTTCCTCGATTACGACATTTCAAGAGACTTTTATGAGCAGTTTCATGAGAGAAGATAGAAAAAGACCGCGCATTCATGGCTGACTCCTTTTATTTTTTTATGGCTTTAGTTTATACAAGAACCATGAACATTGTAATTTCCATTTAAGGAAACTATGGTGTTTCCAAATTCTTTAATAAAAGCAGTCCGGAGCATTTTATATTGTGATATTTCGCAGCTTGGCAAGATCGTCAGGTTTGTCTAAAATAATTGTCATTGATGCAGTCAGGTCATAGTATTCTTTGGCTTTTTCGGTATTATTAAATGAAGAGTATGCACGGAACAAATAATAATTGAGGTCAATGAACAGCTTTCAATAGCTGCGATCAACGTAGATGACCGATCGATCATAGCAATTATTGCGGTAAATACCGAAGAATACGATCTTTACAGCAGTGAATGCATTGCCCAAAAAATAAAAGACAGGTATAATATTGATGTTTCCAAGGAAAGTCTGCGCTTTGTGGAAGACAAGAGGTTTTCAATCTCCTGTTTTGCACCATGTATTGATGTTCCCGGGCTTGGACGTGTCAATCTTTCCTTGGATAAAGTGAGTTTTGGAACAAAACAGCAGAAAGTGGGGTAAAGAATGAAAAAGAGTTTTAAAAGTTTTTTGGTTCTTTGGGGAGGACAGTTCTTCTCAATTCTGGGATCGGGGCTTTCGGCCTTTGGTCTTTCCGTATGGCTGTACCATGAAACGGGCGCTGCAACTCCGTTTGCAATGTCGTTTCTCTGCAATCTTTTGCCGGGCATAATCTTTGCTCCCATAGCGGGATCTTTTGCCGACAGAAAAAACAGAAAAATGATACTGATCGCTACGGACAGTATGGATGCATTACTTAAGGTGCTCATGGTGGGGCTTCTTTTGACAGGATCCATGAGAGTATGGATGGTTTATCCGATACTTTTCCTTTCGTCAACCTTCTCGACATTTCAGGCACCTGCCTACAGCGCAAGTATTCCTATGCTTGTGGAAGAGGACAGATTATCAAAAGCCAACGGCCTTATCCAGATGTCAAATGCAGCTCAGAGCATGATCGCACCTGCTCTTGCGGGAGCATTGTATCCTTTATTGGGATTGAGCGGATTGCTGATGATCGACTTTGGAACCTTCCTGATCGGAATTTTTACGGCTTTGATCACAAAGATCCCTCAGTGCGCCGCAGAAGTGACAGAGAGCAAGGGAATGAAGCTGATCGTAAAGGACTTTGGCGCAGCTATGAAGCTGATCAGAGAGAAGAACGGTTTCCTTACGGTAATAATTGTTTTTTCTATACTGAATTTTGTGGCAAATATAGCAATGGTACTGGTCGGACCTATGGTAATGGCAAATTACTCATCGGTCGAGTTTGGAAACGTTGAGACGATATACGCGGCAGCTATGCTCTTGGGTGGACTTTTGGCGACTGTAATGCCTAAAGCGAAGAATCTTTTCGGAGCGATGTTTGCCATCCTTTCGATCTCCGGCGTGGGGCTCATAGTATCCGGCTTTACATCTTATTGGATCATTATCGGTGTCGGAATGTTCATTTTCTTCCTCGGCGTTCCTTACGCCAACACCCTTTTCCAGACGGGATTGCAGACATCCTTCGATCCGAACAGTCTGGGAAGAGTGGGATCATTGATCTCCGCCCTGTTAAAAATAGCTTCCCCTTTGGCTTGCATTTTCTCCGGCCCGATCATCGACAATGTGCTCGAACCTTTTATGAGCAGCGAAGGCACATTTGGATACGAGGTTCTCGGAAGTTACATCGGAACGGGAGCGGGAAGAGGAAGCGGATTGATGTTCATAATCTGCGGTATTGTTTTGAGCGGACTCTGCATCGTAATGGCTTTCAGGTTTTCAGCTAATTACGCTGCTTTACCTTCAAACGAGTGCACCCAGTCAGCCTTGAAGTAGTAGATCACGAAAAGGATCGAGCTCAGACTCCAGGTAAGGGGGTAAGCCGTGAAAACAGTGGTGATCACAGGGAAGAGTCTGACTGCAATCGTGATGTAGGTGATACGTATCAGACACCAGCATGCAAGCATGACAAACATGGGAACCTTGGTTTTGCCGGCACCTCGTAATATGCCTGCCATACAATGGGACAGGGCGAGGAGGCAGTAGAACAGGGTTTCCGTGCGGGCTTGAGAAATGCCGTAGGCTATAACGTCTGACTCGCTTGAAAACATGGTGAGCAAAACAGGGCAGAAGATGTAGAAGATTATCCCGATGAGCTCTGCGATGCCCACTCCCATGAAGATACCGAAGCGTGCTCCGGCCTTTACGCGGTCAAATTTCCTGGCACCGAGGTTTTGGCTGATGAAGTTTGTGAGTGCGGCGCTGAAAGCAGTGATGGGGAGAAAAGCGAAGCCCTCAAGTTTAAAATAGCTTCCGCATCCTGCCATCGCAATGTCTCCGAAGGCGTTGATGTTTGACTGAACAATAACGTTTGCAATTGCAATTACCGAATTTTGTACACCTGTGGGAAGACCCAGACCAAGCTCCTGTTTAAGAGTGTCGGGGTCTATTTTTATTTCTTTTATTACGAGCCTGTGAGCGCCCTCAACCCTTGTGAGTTTAAGGAGTGCAAGAGATGCCGCAAGGAACTGGGAGATCACTGTTGCAGCAGCAGCACCCTTAACACCCATTTTGAGGCCGGCTACGAAGATCAGATCGAGGATGATGTTGGTGACTGCACTGGCCATCAGGTAGTAGAGGGGATGCCTTGAGTCGCCCATTGCCTGAAAGATGCCGCAGCATGCATTGTACATTACGATGAAGAGTCCTCCGATAAAGTAAACTCTGAAGTAAGCGACAGAGCTGGGCATTACGTCTGCGGGAGTCTTCATGAGGCGAAGAAGAGTGGGCGTGATGCCGATACCTGCAACGATGAGGATCAGGCCGGCAATGAACGCAAATGCTACTGCAGTGTGAACCGCAACACGGACTTTGTCGTAATCCTTGGCACCAAAGCGCTTTCCTATGATAACGCCTGCTCCGATGAAAAGGCCCTGAATGAAGCCCACCATCAGAAAAATGAGACTTCCCGAGGAGCTGACCGCAGCCAGGGCATCGCTGCCCACAACCCGACCTACCACAATGGAGTCCACAATATTATAGAGCTGTTGAAGAAGCTGCCCCAGGAACACGGGAAGCGCGAACAGCACGATCTTCTTTGAAATTTTACCTTCTGTCATATCATTCATTACTTTAAAACCTGCCTTAAAAAACTTTAGTAAGTGCCATAGTATTTTAACGCTAATTGAGATTTTTACAATAGTTTTATTTCAAACCAAAAATTTCGGTATAAACATGACAATAATCCGTCAAAACAGACCAAGTTGTTTCGTTGACAAATCTTGCCCCTTTTGTGATAATCAAGGAAATGAGCCTTTGGGAACGGGGTCAGAAAGGATGAAAACATGAGCATAAAATGGGGCGTTCTGGGAACGGCGGGCATCGCAAAATGGGCCACGATCCCGGGGATGCAAAAAGCAAAGGACTGCGAGCTTTACGCTGTTGCGGGCCGCAGTGAAGAAAAAGCAAAAGATTACAAAGAAAAGTTCGGCTTTGAAAAGTATTATGTGGGATACGAAGCATTGCTTGAAGATCCCGAAGTGCAGGCGATCTACATTCCGCTACCCAACCACCTTCACTGCGAATGGACGATCAAAGCACTGAAGGCCGGAAAACATGTGCTTTGCGAAAAGCCGCTTGCAATGAACGCGGATGAAGTACGGAGGATGTTTGCGGCGGCGAAGGAAAA
>JAILNG010000047.1 GCA_024691875.1 Lachnospiraceae bacterium
AAACGCGGTACTGGCGGAGGCCTACAACGCTGAGCGTAATCTTCATCGTCTGGAGGAACAGAACCGCCTCTACGATTCGATCCAAAAGAAAACAAAGAAGCAGATCAACATGCTTTCCCGACTTTTAAGGGACTACAGAAATGCGGATACTCCCGCAGAAAGAACGGACATCCTGCGCCGCATAATCGTTTTGGGCGTCTACATAAAACGCCGAAATAACCTGATCTTTATCAGCGAACAGAATGATAAGATACCTGTCCGCGAGCTGGAGCTTTGCTTCGAGGAAACGGTGAACGATCTTGAATTGGCGGGCATCAGGAGCAGCTGCTTCATTAACGCCGGTGACGAGATCCCCACAGAGATCGCCACGGACATATATGACTTTTACGAAAAGATCTGCGAGGATGTCTACGGCAAAACGGACTCCCTCCTGGTCAGGATCTACAAGGAAAAGGGCTGCTTTGTACTTTCCGTCGATCTGAAAGGTAAAGAACTGAAACTCATGGGCATGTCTGATGCGGAGGTTAGCGAAGAAGACGGCATTTTCGAGATCACACGCAGGTTTCGGGAGGTGAAAGCATGAGTTTATTTAACAGAAAACCCGGCCTCACCGCCGATTCCATCAAAGAGTCTCTGGATAACCTTCCCGCAGGCATATGCTTTTTCGACACGAACGGATTTTTAAAGCTTTGCAACAAGAAAATGCACAGGCTCTCTTTTGACTTGAGCGGTCATGATGTTCAGTACCTTAAAGAATTTGAGGATATGCTTAATAATCCCGGAAACAAGTGCACCAGACCTATGGACGGAAAGTACTACTTCATGGCGGACGGAAGTGTCTGGATGTTCGGGAAAAAAGAGATCCGGGGGACAAGAGGCGCTAAGTACACAGAGTATCTGGCGTCGGAGGTCTCGGAACTATATGCCCGCATGGAAGAATTGAATTACGATAATAAGAAGCTGTTGGAATTGTCCAACGAGATAAAGAAAATGTCAGCGAACGTGCTGACCATCGCAAGGGAAGAGGAAACTCTTTCGATGAAGATGCGCGTGCATGACGAGATGGGAAGAAGCCTGATCGCAGCGAGAAAGCTGCTGAACGCCGGATCACTTTTGGAAAAGGACGAGCCGGTGATCGAGAGCTGGAAGAGGACAATCGATGTGCTCAGACGAAGCTGCGACGACACGGAAAAGAAGGATATGCTGGATGAACTGAGGGAAGCGTGCAAGGGCATGCTGAACATCAGTCTGAAAGGGGCACTGCCCGAAAAAGAGGAGGATGCGTACCTCATTGTGGTGGCCACCAGAGAATGCATCACGAATGCCATCAGATACGCAAATGCCACCGAGCTTTTTGTGGACATCAGCCGCATGGAAGGAAAAGTGGTGGCGAAGATCACGAACAACGGCGATCCGCCCAAGGGATGGATAAGCGAAGGCGGAGGCTTGTCTTCTTTAAGAAGAAAGATAGAGAGAGCCGGAGGCTTGATGGAAGTCAGGTCGCAGCCGATCTTTGAGCTCACGGTGATACTGCCCGGACGGGACGAGCTGAACAGGTTGATCTGACGAAGGTTCTTTCGGAGGAGGCTTTGGATGACAAAAGTTTTAATCGTAGAAGATCAAAAAATGGCCAGAGACAGCATGGTGGGCTACGTTGAAGCGAGTGAAAACTACACTCTTGCGGGAACGCTCAAGAATGCGGGATCCGCAGAGGTTTTTTGCGCAGGTCATCCCGTGGATCTGATCCTGATGGATGTTTGCACAGAATACGATGAGAGCGGGCTGGAGGCAACGGCTGTGATCAAAAAGCGCTACCCCTCTGTCAAGGTGATAATCGTTACTTCCATGGTGGAATGCAGCTTTCTGGACAGAGCCAGAGAGGCCGGGGCCGACAGTTTCTGGTACAAGGAAACTGAGACTGAGGAGCTGCTTAACGTTATGGACAGGACCATGGCGGGAGAAAGTGTGTATCCCGACAGGACTCCCGAAGTGCGTTTGGGCCTTACAACCAGTTATCATCTTACGGGAACGGAGCTTTTGGTGCTCAGAACGCTGATGGAAAGTAGTAACTATCAGGAAGCGGCCGACAAGATCGGATGTACGGAAAGAAACATACGCTTTCATTTAAATAATATACTGGACAAGACAGGTTACAGGAACCGCTTTGAACTGTGCATGGCAGTGTCTCAGAAGAAGCTGATCATCGTTAATCCGGATCAGGAACTGTCTTGATAATATAATAAAAAAACTGTAAACTACATCAAACTGTCAAAAATGACAGTCTATTTAAAACCGATTTGTGCGATAATTGTTCTTGCGCTGAGGAAGGAGGCAAGAATGAGCATTTTTACCAAATTGCACAAACCGCAACAAGCGGTCGCAGAAAGACTCTTTGAGCCTTCACGACCGAAGGCCGAACGGATCGAGACGGCTTTCGCTGAATTACCTAAAAATGTAAGAGAGTTAAAACAACTTTCCGAAGCGTCTCTGAAAGATCCTTTCAAAACAGCGGCCTACACCGTATGTGCCTTCTGTGTATATGCAACGGATCCCGTCAACGGACTTGAGATGGTGAACTACCTTAAGGGGCCGCAGGAACTGTCTGTATATGACCGGCAGCTTATTAAAGATAGACTTGAGGGGAAGAAGTACATTCCTTTTTCCTACTTTAAGGGGGCTATCCCCGAGAACGAGTACATGCCTTCCAAGCCTTACGTTGTTGAGGTTCAGACTAATGCCTTTTCCTATTCGGATGAGGGTTATATCAAAATGTACGTGCAATCGGGAGGAGCCGATTCTCTCAGGTCAATAACGCTGAGAAGAAAAGGTGAACAATGGTTCTTATGGGAACAGATGATTTTGGCTGACATTAGGAAGCCGCGATCTGCTGATCCTTGGGCATAATAACATTAAAAATCTGAAAGGAGATTTGATTTATGGGACTTATTTCTGCAGTAATTAATTCAGCGGGTTCGGTAATGGCCGATCAATGGAAAGAGTTTTTCTATTGTGATTCACTCGCAAAGGATGTGTTGGTGGTAAAGGGCCAGAAAAGGATCGGACCTAACTCCTCCAATACAAAGGGGGCTGACAACATTATTTCAAACGGTTCAGGAATTGCCGTTAATGAAGGTCAGTGTATGATCATCGTTGAACAGGGTAAGGTAGTTGAGATCTGCGCAGAGCCCGGACAGTTCACCTGGGATTCTTCCTCAGAACCTTCCATTTTCTGCGGGTCGCTCGGAAAGAACATCATCAACACCTTTAAGACCATCGGAAAGCGTATTTCCTACGGTGGTGACACAGGAAAAGATCAGAGAGTTTACTATTTCAACACAAAGGAACTTATCGACAACAAGTTTGGCACGGCAAATCCCGTTCCCTTCAGAGTTGTTGATTCTAAGATAGGTTTGGACATTGACGTTTCACTTCGCTGCTCCGGCGTTTTCTCCTACAGGATCGCCGATCCTATCCTTTTCTATGCAAATGTTTGCGGTAACGTAACAAGCGCATACACTCGTTCCGAGATCGATTCACAGCTCAAGACGGAATTCATCTCCGCTCTTCAGCCCGCACTCGGAAAACTCTCCGCTCTTGAGCTTCGTCCGAATCAGATCGTAGCTCATACAACGGAGCTTGAAAATGCAATTAACGAAGCACTCTCCGCAAAGTGGGCAGAGCTCAGAGGACTTACGGTTGTTTCCGTTGCTCTCGGCTCCGTAACACTTCCCGACGAAGATGCGGATATGATCAAGCAGGCTCAGCGTACAGCCATCATGAAGGATCCCACAATGGCAGCAGCAACACTTGTCGGAGCACAGGCAGATGCAATGAAGGCAGCAGCTTCCAACAGCGCCGGTGCAATGACAGGCTTTATGGGACTCGGATTTGCTCAGAACGCAGGCGGCGGAATGAATGCACAGAACCTTTTCGCTATGGGTCAGCAGAATCAGCAGCAGGCACCTCAGGCACAGGCTGCACCTCAGGCAGCTGCAGCAGCTCCCGCAGGAAGCTGGACATGCAAGTGCGGTGCGACAGTTACAGGTAAATTCTGTCCCGAATGCGGAAGCCCGAAGCCGGCTGAAGACGGTTGGACATGTCCTACCTGCGGTTCGATCAACAAGGGTAAGTTCTGCCAGAACTGCGGTGCAAAGAAGCCTGCAGGCGCACCTCTTTACAGATGCGACAAGTGCGGATGGGAACCCGAAGATCCTTACAATCCTCCGAAGTTCTGTCCTGAATGCGGAGATGTATTTGACGACAATGATATAAAATAATACAGGAGGAGATTGCGTATGGGATTATTTGATAAGAAGATATGCAGTATCTGTAACAAAAAGATCGGTGTACTTGAATTGCTCGGAAGCAAGAAGCTGGAAGACGGTTATCTCTGCAAAGACTGTGCAAAACGTCTTTCACCCTGGTTCAGTGACAACAAAGAGTCCACCGTGGAAGAGATCAGAGAACAACTTGCTTACCGCGAACTCAATAAAGAAGAGATTGAAAGCTTCAATCCCACACGCACCTTCGGTCAGAAATACAAGGTTATGATCGATGACAGAAAGAACAAATTCTGCGTTACGGATGAATCCAAGTGGCGTGAAGCAAACCCGGATGTGCTCAAGTTCTCTCAGGTTACAGGCTGTGACATTGACATCCGTGAGTACAAGGATGAGATCTATGACAGAGACAGCGAAGGCAACAGGATCAGCCTTAACCCGCCTCAGTTCAGCTACAAATACAACTTTGGAGTTGTGATCCATGTAAATCACAAGTACTTCAGTGAAATGAAGTTTGACGTGAATAAGACACTCATCATCGAAAAGGATGTTTCGCCTCGTAAGAAGGGACACGACACCGACTACGATGAGTGCAAAAAGATCACGGAAGACATCAAGGCAGCTGTTCTCGGAATCCATGAGGAAGCCAGAACGGCCGAAGAAGAAGCAGAGAAGCCGAAGGCAGCAATGGTTTGTCCTTTCTGCGGAGCCACAACTGTTCCGGATGCCGCTGGAAACTGCGAATACTGCGGAGCTTGCATAACCCGGTAGAAGATTTGACAAAACACTAAAATAGGATTTAACAAAAGTAAAATCACGATTTAGCAGATAGAGGAGGTAAAATCATGGCAAACGACTTTTTCAGTAAACTATTGGGCAGTTTCTCAAGTGAAAATGCGGGAGACAGTGTTGAGAAAACAGTAACGGATGCTATCGGATCGAAAGTGAAGTCCACCTCTGTCGGCTCAAAACTGATGAATGCTCTGTCGGATAAATTCCCGGGACAGGAAAGGGAATTTACCACGGAAGAAATGAATTCACAGGAATGCAATAAAGAAGAAAACTACACAGAAGTTAAAAGCGGAGAGAGCCGCAAGGAAAAACAAGATGGAGATAAGTCACAGATCACCTGTGAGTACTGCGGGGGAACGAACCCCGCAGGCACACAGGTCTGCGAATACTGTGGCGCGAAGCTTGGTTGACCGAGTCCTGCTAAAACAGGATTTGAGCAAAATAAAATCAAGATTTAACAGATAAGACGGATTAAGCCCAAGGAATCCGTCTTATTTGTTTGCCTTAATTTATGCATTATGAAAGTTTTAAGACATGTAACAATCTTGTAACAAATATTAGATGAACTAATATTCAATACAAAAAATCCTTGCCAAATCATCTTAATATGTTATAATGCTGATGAGAAAAAACAAGAAGCACCGGGGATGCTTCAGTTCACATCAGGAGGGTTAAAATGAGACCGTTTATTGTTTCCACAGATTCCACGGCAGACATTCAGGAGGACTACTTAAAAGAGAACCATATTCAACTTCATCCTCTTCATTATATTGTAGACGGTGTTGAATACGGTACCGAGCTTGAGCAGGGAGAGATTCCCATCAAAGAGTTTTACGACCTGATCCGTGAAGGTAAAATGCCAACAACAAATGCTACAAACATGGGCTATGACATTGAATTGTTCGAAAAGGCGGCAAAAGAGGGCTTTGATATAATTCACATCGCATTCGCATCCTACATGAGCGGAAGCTACAACAACGCAAAGGTTGCGGCTGAGCAGGTAATGGAAGAAAATCCGGATTGCAGGATCATAGTCATCGATTCCACAAAGGGATCCGGAGGAACCAATCTCCTGGTCAGAAAAGCGGTTGAAATGAGAGATGCCGGTAAGACATTGGATGAAACGGCAGATTGGATCGAAGAAGCCGTAAAGAGAACATCGGTTTACTTCTCTGTTCCCAGTCTTATGAGTCTTTACAGAGGCGGCAGACTGAAAAAATCAGCAGCTATCCTCGGAACAATGCTTAAGATCCAGCCTACGCTTTACATCGACGAAAAGGGTGCTTTGACACTTTTAAACAAAGTAAGAGGAAGAAAAGCCGCAATGGAATTCCTCTGCGGAACTCTGGAGCCTTTAAAGGAAAGAGGAACACTTCCAAAGGAGATCGCCATAGAACACGGCGATTGTCTTGAAGAAGCTGAAGCGCTCGGAAAGACTGCTATGGAAAGATACGGGATCGAAAAGGTTTACTACAATTTCCTTTGTCCCACACTCGGAAGCCATACAGGACAGGGTATCATTACATTCAGTTTTATAGAAGAGATCAAATAAAAGAGATTAAAAAGGATCCAATGTGTCCCGAAAGCGATTTATCCTCCTTTCGGGGCATATTTTATTATAAAAGGTTGAAATAGATAGTTTATGGTAATGATTTTATATAGAAATAAATTCCGACTTATGTTAAGATGTTAAACGTGTCAAAACATGTGCAAAATACCGCATTAAAGCGGAGTGAGCCGATGCTTTGACCCCGATGAAGATCGGATCAAAATAAGGGAAGGTAAGGATCATGAAAGAACAATGGGCTGAGGAAGCACTTGAAAAAGTCAGAAAAAAGATACGTGTAACTGCCGAAAAAAACAGGGATAAGATCCCCTACAAGACAGATGAAAACGGAGATTATGATGACAATTCCGACATTCGTGAAGACGGTAGCGGACTTGACTGGTGGACAAACGGATTCTGGGGAGGAACACTCTGGAGAATGTTTGAAGATACCGGAGACAAAGCTTTTGCCGAGATCGCCGCAATATCTGAGAAAAAGATGGAAGCCTGCTTCGATCATTACTACGGTTTGAATCACGATGTGGGATTTATGTACATGCTGACAGCGGGAGCGGACTACAGACTCACGGGAAACAAAGAATCCTTGAGGTATCTGCTTCATGCGGCAAATCTTCTTGCGGGACGTTTTAATCCTGCAGGTAATTACATCCGCGCATGGAATGATGTGTGGGGACACAACACAGGCTGGGCCATCATCGACTGCATGATGAATCTTTCACTTCTCTACTATGCCTCTGAGATCACAGAAGATCCCAGATTCAGAAACATTGCAAAGCTTCACGCAGACACCGTGATCGATGCTTTTGTGAGAAAAGACGGTTCATGCTGCCACATCGTAGAGTTTGATCCCGAAACGGGAAAGAGGATCAAGTCAATGGGCGGTCAGGGCTACGGCACAGGATCATCCTGGACACGCGGTCAGGCCTGGGGATTGTACGGCTTTGTTATCAGCTACATTCATACAGGAATTAAAAAGTACCTCGATACAGCGGTTAAGATCGCTGATTACTGCATAAAGAACATTCCGGAAAGCGGTTTGATACCCATCGATTTTCGTCAGCCTGAAGAGCCTGCTCTTGAAGATTGCTGCGGAGCATGCATCATGGCATGCGGCTTCATAGAACTTTCAAAACAGTTTGAAGGAAAAGAAGGAGCAGCGTATCTTGAAGCAGGTAAAAAGATCTTAAAGACCATTGTGGATCAGAGATGCGATTTCTCTCTCGATTGCGATGCGTTTGTACAAAACTGCTCTGTTGCGTACCATTCCGATGGCCACAATGTGACAATGAATTATGCCGATTACTTCTTTATTGAAGGACTTCATAAACTTGAAGATATAGGCAGCTTCTATTGGTAAAACAAAAATAAAATAAGCTCCGACTTGATGCTTTTGGATAAACTTTGAACATTACCCAACGGACATCAAGTCGGAGTTTTTATTTTGAATACTTTTCATATGCCTGTTTAAGGTCATCTCTTACCTGAGAGACCAGACTTTCAGGGGAAAGGATCGTAACTTCCCTGGCAAATTGTGTGGCCCAAAGGCGCATTGCCTGCAAACTGGAAAGTAAAGAAACGGTGACTTCATCCTCGGTTTCGTCGGTGAAAGTCATGTCGGGCTCAAACCAGTCAAAAAGCTCCGAAAGCAAAGTTTTCTTCATTCTGAATTTTACACGTTCCGCTTTGTCGGAAAACATGAACACGTGCTCGGACATATGCTTTGCGAGGGAAAAACTTTCATCGTAGCCTTCTATCTCAGAAGCCGGACGTCTCATCTGATCAACGATCTTGATGTTGGTGATCCTGTCGATCCTGAAGTGAGTGAGGCCGTTTCCGAACCAGTCGTTGTTGCAGATGACGTAGTAACGGTTGTTGGTGGCAGCAATGCGATAAGGGCTCACGGTGAAACGACGGATCTTATTGTTCCTTGTGATACGTTTGTGGAGCTTCTTGTC
>JAILNG010000061.1 GCA_024691875.1 Lachnospiraceae bacterium
GGCAAGTTCAACCATTTTTCCGAGATACATTACCGCTATCCTGTCACTTATATGCCTTACAACAAGCAGATCGTGTGCAATGAAAAGATAGGTGAGTCCCAGCTTTTCCTGCAATTCGTCAAACATGTTGATGACCTGAGCCTGTATCGAAACATCAAGAGCTGAAACAGGTTCATCACAAACGATGAATTCGGGGTTTACCGCCAGGGATCTGGCGATACCGATACGCTGGCGCTGACCTCCGGAGAATTCATGGGCATAACGCGCAGCATGCTCGCTGTTAAGTCCCACATGTCCCATGAGTTCAAGGATCCTTTCGTGTCTTTCCTCTTTTGTCTTGTACATCTTATGAACATCCAGAGGTTCTCCGATAATGTCTTCCACCGTCATACGGGGATTAAGGGATGAATAAGGGTCCTGGAACACCATTGTTGCCTTTGTTCTGAACTCTTCAATGTCAGCCTTTGTCTTGATCAGTTTTCCGTCATACCATATCTCGCCGGAGGTCGGCTTGTACAGATTTAAAATAGTCCGTCCCACGGTTGTCTTACCGCAGCCGGATTCTCCTACGAGTCCGAGGGTCTCTCCCTTTCTGATGGAGAAGGAAACGTCATCAACAGCCTTTAAGGGCTTGGATCTGAACAAACCCACATTAATGGGGAAATATTCTTTTAAGTGCCTGACTTCCACAAGGGGACGTTCATTCGTTTTTGTATCACTCATGCTTTTCGCCTCCCTCTGCTTCATCTTCACGTACGGCAGTCACATCAAGTCCTGCTTCTCCGGCAGCTCTGACAGCTTCTGCATTGTTCATCCAGCAGTTCGCCTGATGATCCGCATTGATCTGCAGTCTGTCCGGTCTCTCCTTCAGGCATATCCTCATCGCATGCTCGCATCTGGGAGCAAAAGGACATCCTTTGGGCATGTTCAGAAGGTCAATGGGAGTTCCCGTAATGGGTTTAAGTCTCGATCCGTCAGAATCTGCTGTGGGGATCGAACGCAACAGTCCCTTGGTGTATTCGTGACGACTGTTGTAGAAGATCTCGTCAGCCGTACCCTGTTCGCAGACAGAACCTGCGTACATTACAATAACTTCATCGCACATCTGTGCAACAACACCCAGATCGTGAGTGATGAGAATGATGGCCATTCCGAGCTTCTTCTGTATGTCTTTCATGAGTTCAAGGATCTGTGCCTGGATCGTAACATCAAGAGCCGTAGTCGGTTCATCCGCTATGAGGATGTCCGGTTCACAGGCAAGAGCCATGGCTATCATAACACGCTGTCTCATTCCGCCGGAAAATTCAAAAGGATATTGCTTCATACGTTTTTCCGGCTCGTTGACATTAACAAGCCTAAGCATCTCAACAGCTCTGTCCCAGGCCTGTTTTTTGTCTCTGTCGGTGTGGAGCATGATGGCTTCCATCAACTGTTTGCCTATAGTATAGGTCGGGTTGAGACTTGTCATGGGATCCTGGAAAATGATGGAGATCTTGTTTCCTCTGATGTTCTTCATCACATCTTCGCCGGCATTGACAAGTTCCCGGCCGTCGTATTTGATGGAGCCTTTGACTATCTTTCCCGATGCGGCAAGGATCTGCATAACGGAATAAGCGGTTACGGACTTTCCCGAGCCCGACTCTCCCACCACTCCGAGTACCTTACCGTAATCAAGATTAAAAGAAACTCCGTTTACTGCTTTAACTTCACCTGCATCCGTAAAGAAGGAAGTGTGCAGGTCTCTTACTTCAAGTAATGCCATGTCTTTTTCCTCCTTTAACCGTTCAGCTTGGGATCGAAAGCATCCCGAAGTCCGTCACCGAAAAGATTGAGTGAAAGGACTATCAGTGAGATAACGACCGCAGGGATTATCAGTCTGTATGCATAGGAATTGATCCCGTTAAGTGCGTCGGAAGCCAACGAACCGAGGGAAGGCATGGGTGCATTGACGCCGAGTCCCAGGAACGAAAGGTAGCTCTCCGTAAAGATCGCGCTGGGGATCTGAAGTGCTGTTGAAATAACGATAACGCTGATACAGTTGGGAAGAAGATGTTTTTTAATGATCCAGCTTCCCTTTGCACTGGTGGATTTAGCCGCAAGAACGTACTCCTGCTCCTTTAAAGCAAGGATCTGTCCTCTGATCAGTCTTGACATTGAAACCCAATAAAGAAGCGCGAACACCACAAAAAGTGAAATGATGTTTCCGCCGATCTTTTCAAAAACAGTTCCTGCAATTACCGTTTCAAGTGTACGATTGAGAACCGCCGAAAGCAGGATGACCATAAGCATGTCAGGCAGCGAGTAAATGATGTCGACTACTCTCATTATGAAAAGGTCAACCTTACCTCCGCAGTAGCCTGCAACCGACCCTACAACAAGTCCGATGATAAGTACGATGATACTTGCGAAGAAACCTACCGCAAGCGAGATCCTCGTTCCATAGACAACACGGATGAAATAATCTCTTCCCGAAGAATCGGTTCCGAATACATGAGGGAAGATCTTTTCGCCGGCTTCGATCCTTGCCTGCTCCGTTTTTCCGTATGTAAAAGGCTTCAGATTATTATAAGAAGCATCAACAGCTTTTCCGGGCTGAACTCCCAGCATGCTGTCATACGAGTAAGGCCAAAAGATCGGAATGAAAATGGATGACAATGTAACTATGCATATGATTATGAAACTTACAAGTGCAACTTTATTTTTGATAAGGCGCTTCACGCCGTCCTTAAAGAATGTTGAAGACGGGCGCATCTGCACCATATATGCTTTTTCTTCTTCGGTTGCGGGAATGAAATCATCCATGTTTACATGCATTGAAAATTTAAACATTCTACAACCTCCTATTCCAGATTTATTCTCGGGTCAACAACCTTGTAGAGTATATCGCTCACCAGGTTCATGACCACGATAAGTGTGGCAAGCACAATGGTCGTTCCCATAAGAAGGGGATAATCACGGCTTGTGATACAGTTTACGAACGCGCGTCCTATGCCGGGTACCGCAAAGATCTGCTCAACAACGAGAGAACCTGTTACGATGTAGGCAAGCATGGGTCCGAAATAAGTAATTACCGGAATAAGAGAATTCTTAAGTGCATGTCCGAAAATAATCTTTCTTGAGGGAACACCCTTCGCTTTAGCGGTACGAATGTAATCCTGTCCCAAAACATCCAGCATGGAGGATCTTGTAAGTCTGGTAATGTAGGCCATAGGTGAAAGCGAAAGTGTGATAATCGGAAGGATCAGACCTCCGGAGGACGCTCCGTTTGCAGGCAGGAGCCTCAGCTTTACCGCAAATAGCAACAGCAAAAACGATCCCATGATAAACGATGGCATGGAGACAAAAGCCGTGGTGACAACCATTATGACCTTGTCTATGATCTTGTTTCGCCGGAGTGCCGCGACAGAACCGAGGACGACACCGACCACAAGAGCAATGGCTGCAGCGATCACACCAAGCTTGGCGGAAACTCTCATACCGTCCTTGATGATGTCAATGACGTTACGTCCGCGTTGTTTGAGCGAAGGCCCAAAATCAAATTTTGTAACAATGTCTTTGAGATATGTGAAATATTGAATATGCAGCGGCTTATCAAGGCCGTACTTTGCCTCCAGCGCAGCTTGTGCCTTTTCGGATATGGCTTTTTCCGAAAGGAACGGTCCGCCCGGAACCGCATGCATTACGAAGAAGGTGATCGTGATGACCACCCAGACCGTAAGAATTGAGAGTAATACTCGTTTTAGGATATACCCGAGTGTTTTGCTGTTCATAAATGGTTAATCCCTCTTTTTCTATTTAATTAAAAAAAGCGCGCAAAACTAAATTAGTAACGCGCCATTGCTTTAACTGTTTATAAAGGTTATCACTTTAAAGCATTAATGTCAAGATAATTATAAAAATAACAGGTGAGTCAAAATGAAACGTCCCCATTGACTCATTTCGCAAAAAAAATGCAGAGAAATAATCCTGCCGCGCACTTTGCTTTTAACTGTAATTCTGCTATAATTCTCGTATAATCTGTTATTGAGAAGGGCAGTTTTTTGTTGCCCGGGGGAAAAATAAAATGAAGAAAAATAGATTTCTGATCCTTTCACTTGTTCTTACGATGATGGTGTCTTCGCTGTCTTCCTGCAGTTCTAACGCATCCGGCGAAGCTTCGGCGGAAATTCCTGAGCCCACTGCAACTGCAGAAGCGCCCATAACTGAAGTCGCGCCTGCAAAAGCGCCTGCGCATGAGACTCCCACCGCAACGCCGACACCTACATCCACACCTGTTCCAACGTCAACTCCGAAGCCCACGCTCACACCCACATCCACACCGGAACCTACATCAACACCTACTCCCGTGGTGTACCCGCCTCAGGCTTTCCTCAGCGGAAACCGTGACGATCACCTGATCACCAAAGAACTCTGCTATATCGAGGGCGACAGATTTTTCCTGATCGTTTCAGAAGGTGCAGACCTTCCCGGTGATTTTGCGGATAATATATCCCTCATCATGAACCGTATGGAAGATGAAACTGGGCTCGCTTTTGACATTGACCGGCGGCTTTCAGGTTGGGACGTCTCCACTGTCGATTACGGTTACAATCCGTGGGAAGGCTTTGATTTCAAGAATAAGTTGCAGATCCACATAAAAGTAGATAAGGAAGACGTAGGCTATATTTCCTGGGCAGCCGCGGAATGTGTGGTGATTTTCTCGTATGAGTTGTTCAGCATGGATGTGTGGAACTCAGTTCCCTCCTACCGTGACAATTCCTGGAGACGCGCTGATCACATAAATTATTACTTGATCGCCCACGAATTAACACATGCGCTCACCCAAAGATATGCCACCTACGGAAAGACCCTGACCGAGGGATGTGCGGATTATGTTGCCGAAAGAGTGATCACTTCCCTTGCTTCAGTATCCCGTGACTTCGCGGGCAGCGCGGACTCTATGGCTGCTAATCTTTTTTACAGTGTGGAAGATGAGGTCACCCCCGAAAATGCTGAAGAAGTCTTCCGAAACGATTATTCGGATCTCTCCCACGCCAACCGCGGTGACGAATATACTCTCGGACGCCTGATCTGCAGTTTCTTGCGTGAGTCCTACGGCGAAACCTTCCTGCTCGACTACACAAACGCATGTATTGATGCCGGCTTTGGATATGATGTTTATTCTTATTATCCGCCGGAAGAAGAGGACCGAAACAAGCTTACGGATATTTTTAAGGACCTCTTCGGTGATGACGTTTTCGAAAAGTTTGGAAAGTACTATCAGGAACACAAGGACTTGGAATTCCGCTTATAAAAAAGAATGCCGCTTAGCAGCATCGGGTTACTTTTTTATGTCACTTATGGTATGGTTCTCCGTTACTTTCTTATGGTCGAGCAAAAAAACTCTGTATACTCAGATTAACGCTGTATACAGAGTTTATCCACTACACTCTCCTGATGATACTGTCGGCTTGGAAAGGCTTTGCGACGAACGCATTTGCTCCTATCTCCAGTGCTTCTTTCACGATGCTCTCCATGCACAATGCAGAAAGCATGATAACCCGTATGTCTTTATAATTTGAGACAACGTGCCTAAGCACATCAAGCCCGTTCATCTCCGGCATATTGATATCAAATATGCACACATCGGGATTTTCTTTTTCCAATACCTTTAAAGCATTTTTCCCGTTATCTGCTTCAACTATCATGTGACCGCTTTGGGAAAGCATATCTTTAAGCATCATTCTCATGAAATCTGAATCGTCCACGATCAAAACTTTCTTTAGTGTTTTATCTGTAACCTTTTCCCGTCCTTCAAACAGGCTGTCGATCTGATCCTGCTTTAAAATATCCCCGAAAATATTCAGTTTTTTACACGATTCGAAAAGATTATAACCGGAAGATATACATCCCAGTAACTCATTTGCTGAAGCAAAGAGTTTCTCTGACAATAACGGGATCATTGATATATCCGGAAGTGATATGCCATTCTCCCAT
>JAILNG010000063.1 GCA_024691875.1 Lachnospiraceae bacterium
ACTTTGCCGGCCGGCAATTTTATGATAAACACGGTTTTTATAAAACTCAACTCATTTAGGATGAACTACTTTTTTTGATGATGAACTGCATATGAGCAACAAAAAAACGGCCCGAAAGCCGTTTATGTTTACATGCTGCGTTCGAAGCCCATGAATCTGGTTCCTTTAAAAGAAAGATCTCCCCGGTCTCCCTCGATCAGATAACCGTATTCATTTTCGGGCACCATGAGCTCCATCCTGTCTCCGCTGTCCACTTGAAATGTCACGTAATAAGTGTGGAATGTGCTCGTGGAATGCATACTGCTGTCTGATCCGTGCATTCCTCCACTCACACGGGTGTTAACTCTTTTCCCCACCACTTTCGCCTTAACCGTAAGAAGCGGCGATCTGTTGTTATGTGACCACTCTTTGATGCTCTGAAAGAGTGTCATGATGATCATTACAAGTACTATTCCGAAGACCAGCATAAAAATGATCTGAAAAAAGCCGAAGCCGAAACCAAAGCCACCAAAGCTTCGCGAGAAGCCGTACGTTAAGTTCATAATTTTCCCCCTTGCGGCTAATTTTAACTATACAATAGCATTTACCCGACAGGATTTCAACCGCTGTTTCGGCAAATTAAGTGCTTCTAATCATCCAGTCCCAAGAGCATGCGGTCATATGCAGAAACTTCCCTCATGGCGTTCAGGATCAAAGTTTCGTTGTCATTGTGCCCCATCAGCACTTTAAGGACAAAGATCCCTGCAAGGGATAACGCTCCGACGATTGCTGCTCCGCCCATCGGGAGTTCTACAGGTATCAAAAGTTCCAAAAGAGGTGCAAAGAAAAAGAGAGTATTAAGCACCGCGATCACGGACGCAAAGATCACTTCAAATTTGGAATAGTTTCTGTAATGTATCGTGGAAAGTCCGATCAAAAATGCCGCAGTCGTTGCGAAGATCGGCACCTCAGCGAGGATATCGAGAGTTTCCTTTAAACCCAAGCGGTAAACAAGCGCTCCCGCAAACGTTGTAAGTACGCTTGCAGCAAGCCCTGCGACCGTGGTCACAAGCATATTCACAATCCACAGATCCTTAGCTTTCTTTCCCGCTGCCACGTAGCAATTGATCCTGAAAAGATCTCCCGCAGAAAAAAGGACCTGAGTGTAGATCAGCGGGATCGCAAGTCCGGAAAGCTTTAAAACCGTCCCTGCCTTCGCTCCGAAAGCTGTATTTAAAGCCACATAGATCACGGGGCAAATGATCATTCCCGCCACTTTCTTGGGCTTAAGCATCATCTTGATCTTATACCATAAAAATGCGTTCATCTTCTTCCTCCGTTTGTAAAGATCTCTTCCACGGTCAGCTTTGAGATAAGTGTTTTTGCCACAAAGAAAATGCAGGCAAAAAGCAAAACTTCGACTCCGAAGAACAGCAGGCTGAACTTCTCCGCCATCAGTAAAACATTGGTCAAAAGAACAACCCCGATGATCACTAAAGTCCTGAAGCCTTCCTTTACGCTCAGCGAGATCACCGTAAATCCCACGAGGAGCACCGGCGTTTCTGCCGTACAAAGCAGAGCTCTCAAAATTAACAAGGGATCAAACTCCTTTTGAAGGATCATGACGATGATCATGATCAGCGTCTCCAAAACAAGATAAGTCACTGTCATCAATCCCGGATAAAAAAGCCTTGTCATCACCACCTGCTTCATATCCCTCTTCATGCAGAGCACAGGCTTTAATGTTGCATCATAAAACGAGATTACAACTTTATTCGAAAACATGAGGGCAGCGAGAAGCCATATGCTTGTGAGAGCGATACCGGGATCCAAAAGGCCGCTCAGCGCGCAGGCAGTGGCGAGACCGAGCAGGATCAGCAAGGCGATCGCATTTTTGACACCCGCGGAAGCAAATTTTTTCTTTTCAAGCCACATAAGGGCATCATTTTTTCCGTTCATCACATCAGCACCTTTGCATACATCATTTCCAGCTCGGACTTCTCGGTTTCGTAGTTGCTCAGCGGCTTTTCGTCACGGATCTCGCCCTGTTTTATGAAAACCGCTTTATCGCAGACCTTTTCGATCTCGGTCAGATCGTGGGAGCTAAGCAGAATGGTGCAGCCCTTATTTTTAAGTTTGCGAAGATGTTCCGTCAGAAATTCCTTGCCCTCCACATCGAGCCCCAGATAAGGCTCGTCCAGGAGGATGAGCTCAGGCTTTATCACCATCGTTCGACCGATGGAGAGCCTCTGCTTCATTCCTTTCGAGAATTTGGTGATGACCATGTTTTCTTTCCCTTTGAGGGAGATTTCTTCAAAGATCCTTTCAATCCTTGCCTTTCGCTCATCGCCCGAGCTTTTGGGATTGTACATGCGATCGTAAAATTCGATGTTTTCCCAAGCGGTCAGCGGTGCGAAAAGTCCGGTGGTGTCCGGCACAAATGCAACTTTCTCGCGCAGGGTGTCACTTTTCCTGCTCTTAACGTCTGTCCCGTCGATAAGGATCTCGCCCGAGTAACGGGAGTATATGCCTAATATACAATTTAAAAGAGACGTTTTGCCGGCTCCGTTGGCCCCTACCAGTGCAACGGCTTCTCCGCTTTTTACTTCCAGATCGATCCGGTTCAAAATGCTGACATTGTCCGCTTCCTTTGAAAGATTCCTGATTGAGAGATTCATTTTACTCCTCCAGCTTAACAGATAAGAATGATCTTTTAACCTTGACGGAGTACTTGAGTTCGTAGGTGTCCTGCCCATCATTCATGGCTTTCATGATCTCTCCGATTTCCTTTGTAACGCTTTCTTCCGTCGAGTACCAGCCCAGGAAGGTGTTTATTGTGTCGCGGCGCGGTGCGCCCGGTATTTGCTGCGCAAAAAGCGCGAATTTCGGAGAGTTCTTGCCGCCCTTGTACTTTTGGGATCTGATCACACTGCTGCATCGAACGATGACTCCCTCATTTGGTGAAGTGATCGTGATCTCGCCCGAAGGATTCGTCTGTTTTGTTTCGACGGCTGCTTCGGTCTTCCTGACCTCGTTTCCCATCAGCGCATCCAGCGACACGTTCAATTTTTCCGAAATAATAAGGAGCTTCTCGACTTCCGGATAGCCGTTTCCCGATTCCCATTTTGAAACTGCCTGTCTGCTGACATCCAGCATCTCAGCCAGTTCCTCCTGTGAAATGTTTTGCTCTTTTCGGATCGTTCTCAAATTCTCTGCGAAATTCATGTTGTCCTCCCTGTCATGCATCATTTTTATCAAAAGCCCCGTAAAAAGGCTACCAACTCACATTTGCATTTTGGCAACTTTAAGTTGCACACCTTTAAAATAGCACTTTTGAGGGAAATTGTATATAAAAAAACAGCAAGCATATGCCTGCTTCATACTGTAGACAAACTATATTTTTTAATCCGGCGCCAAACCTATTTTTTAAAAAGTGGAGAGAAAATTCATTTTTGAGGCCTCTTTTTACAACGCCATCTCCATATCATATTCATCTTCAAAAGTACAACCGGTAGGGCGGCTCTTTTTTGTGTGAAAAATTTCACAATACCTCTTGACACATTATACTATGTGATATATAGTATAATGCAATAAAGGGTATATGATATATACGCTTAACTATATGCGGAAAGGAGAGAATGATGGAAGCGCAATTCAGACGAGGAATATTGGAAGCGTGCGTTC
>JAILNG010000067.1 GCA_024691875.1 Lachnospiraceae bacterium
TGTCAACCATTCCAAACTTTCCGTTTACGGAACCGAAGGAAGAAAGGAACCAGATGATGATAGAGGAGATAACGATAACGGAACTTGCTCTCTTAATGAAGGACCAGCCTCTTTCCCAAGTGGAACGAAGAACGCCGCCGATTCTGGGAACGTGGTAAGCGGGAAGTTCCATAACGAAAGGAGCGGGCTCGCCTGCGAAGGCCTTGAACTTCTTAAGGATGATACCGGAAAGGATTACGGAACCGATACCGATAACCCAGGCAAGAACGGAAATTGCAGCTGACTGACCGAAGATAGAACCTGCGATAAGTCCGATGATGGGAAGCTTAGCGCCGCAAGGCATGAAGGTCGTTGTCATGACTGTCATCTTTCTGTCTCTGTCATTTTCAATAGTACGTGAAGCCATGATACCGGGAACACCGCATCCTGTTGCAACGAGGCAGGGGATGAAGGATTTTCCGGAGAGGCCGAACTGACGGAAGATACGGTCCATTACGAATGCAACACGGGACATGTAACCGATGTCGTCAAGGATTGCAAGGAAGAGGACGAGTACCAGCATCTGGGGAACGAAACCGAGAACGGCGCCTACACCTGCTAGCATACCATCCTGAATGAGGCCGTAAACCCAACTGTCTTCAGCAACATTCAATGCACCGAGAATGCTGTCGAAAAGTCCGGGAACCCATTCGCCGAAAATAACGTCATTGGCAAAATCCGTTGCAGCGGTACCGAAGGAGATCTTCCAGCCGCCCATTGCAAAGGCATATACAAGGAACATGATGCCAAGGAAAATGGGAAGACCTAAGATTCTGTTTGTAACGATCTTATCGATCTTATCGGAGATCGTAAGGTTGTCCTTGGAAGCTGCCTTCTGAACGGAATTCTTTGTGATCTTTGAAATGAAATTATATCTTTCGTTAGCGATGATGCTTTCCGCGTCGTCGTCATTTGCTTTTTCAACCTTAGAGATGATAGATTCAAATTTGGAAGAATAAACACCGATATGCTGAAGTGACTTGTCATCACGTTCAAATGCCTTAACTGCAAACCATCTTGCAAGAGAGTTTTCAGCTTTTCCGGAGAGACCTTTTTCAATCTCAACGAGTGCTGCTTCTGTGTCTGCACTGAACACCTGAGGACGGTTGGGCATCTTTTTCTGCTCAGCTGCTTTAATTGCAAGGTCGATGGCCTTATCAACATTTTCACCCTTTGCTGCGGAAATCTCTACTACATCACAACCGAGGTCGGCAGAAAGTTTTTTGATGTCGATCTTGCTGCCGTTTTTCTTAACGATGTCTATCATGTTTACGGCAACAACTACGGGAATTCCCAATTCAAGGAGCTGTGTTGTAAGATAGAGGTTACGTTCGATGTTTGTACCGTCTACAATGTTGAGGATTGCTTCAGGTCTTTCACCGATGAGGTAATCTGCGGAAACAACTTCTTCAAGAGAGTAGGGTGAAAGCGAATAGATTCCGGGAAGGTCCTGGATCAATACATCGTGATTACTCTTTAACTTTCCTTCTTTCTTTTCGACCGTAACACCCGGCCAGTTTCCTACATACTGATTTGCACCGGTCAATGCGTTGAACAATGTGGTTTTACCACTGTTCGGGTTACCGGCAAGCGCTATCCTGATACTCATTTGTTTTAACCTCCGATTATTCTACTTCGATCATTTCTGCGTCAGCTTTACGCAGAGACAACTCGTAGTTACGTATTTTCAACTCCATAGGATCTCCAAGGGGAGCCACCTTGCGAACATAGATATCTACACCTTTTGTAATACCCATGTCCATGATTCTGCGCTTTACAGGACCTTCGCCATGAAGACGAACAACCTTCGCTGTTTCGCCGACACGTACGTCTCGCAGTGTTTTCATATTGTTTTTTCCTCCTTAAAAGTGTTTGTTCTTTCCCAAAGCGGGCTTTTTCACCACAGTCAAACGACCATGATCTTCGAAGCCATCTCTCTTGTCAGGGCAAGTCTTGATTCTTTCAGATTGATTATAAGATTACCGTCATGACTTTGTATGACAGAGAGCTTTGCTTGTGAGACGAATCCCAGGTCTGCCAAATGTGCTTTAAGTTCGGGACTCCCACCGACTTTGCAAACTGTAGCTTCCTGACCTGCTTCCAATAAACTTAGTGGCATCATTCATCTTCCTTTCTTATTCTCTGCCCGGCAGAGATTTATTCGGCTTCATTGGCCGTCGCCCGCTCAACTCCTTTAAACATCAGCGTTTGGCGGATGTCAAACGAGTTAGGGTGCACTAACTTCGGAGTAATGTTAGCACGAGCTAACACAAGTGTCAAGCACTATTTTCATTATTTAATGTAAGAAAAAAGCACGAGACCTTTAAAATCTCGTGCATTTTGGATCATTACATATTAAATTTTTCTAAAATTTACTTCAGGCCTTCCAAAGTGAGTGGAGATTACAGTAGGCATATACAGAAACGACCTCATCTCCGTCACACATTGCAAATGAAACCTTCGGAGCATCTCCGGGCTTTAAAGCCTTTCGCTGATTGCCTGTCTTTGTCTGAAGAACAACCCATTCAATATAATGCTCGGGTGTCATGGGGTGATCGACGGATCCCACATTAACGTTTACGATGTTACCTTTAACTTCGTAAACGGGAACATGCTTTTCACGAGCACCGTCTGAAGTGCCTGCTTTGATCTCCTGCATTTCCTGACCGCAGCAGATCAGGGGACTGCCTGTTTCCTTTACGATCGCTACGATCTGTCCGCAGATGGGACAACGATAGAACTTAAGTTCCATAAATCATACCTCCTCTGTTGGTTGCGGGTATACACAAATACCCTTGGGATGAGTCGATTATAAGTTATGGATCGGCTTTGTGTCAAGACGTGCCCGCCGTGAAAACGCAGGCTTTAGAAGAATTTAATTGTTGACAATCCAACCATTGATGGAATATAGTGAAAGGAAACCGATAATACAGATTTTAACTGTTTTGAATGAAACTCCGGGGAGGACGATATGGCAACAAATGAAAAAGATTATCTGCTCGATGAGCTCGCAAACAAGATAAATGAAAATTACGATAACAATGAACTCTTGAATCCGTTCGGGAAGAACAACCTGCCTGACAGAGAAAGGATCATCAAGATAATCAAAGCCATTAAAAGACTGATGTTTCCCGGCTATTTCGGACAGGGTGACTTTGAAAAATCATCTTCACGTTATTTCGCGGGTGAGATGCTGAGCTCTATCATAGAAGAACTCAAAACTCAGGTCCTGGTCGCATTAAGATACGGAAGTGAAGCTGAAAAAGAGTGCGAGGAACTTGCGGCGGAAGCAGAAGGCATATGCCTGGATTTTGCTAAAAAGATCCCCGAGATACAAAAGGTTTTACTCACTGACATTCAGGCGGCTTACGACGGAGATCCGGCATCCGGAAGCAAGGAAGCGATCATTTTCTCTTATCCCGGATTTAATGCGATCTTTATTTACAGGATCGCTCATGAACTTTATTTAAAGGGAATTCCTTTCATCCCCAGAATGATGACGGAATACGCTCATTCCAGAACGGGAATCGACATTAACCCCGGCGCGGTCATCGGAGAATACTTCTTCATCGATCACGGAACGGGTGTGGTTATCGGTGAAACCACCGAGATCGGAAAGAATGTCAAGATCTATCAGGGTGTTACGCTCGGAGCGCTTTCCACAAGAAAGGGACAGCTCCTGGCAGGTAAAAAACGTCATCCTACCATAAAAGACAATGTTACTATTTACTCCAATGCGTCTATTCTCGGAGGCGAAACCGTCATCGGTGAGAACTGCACCATCGGAGGTAACGCGTTTATCACAGAACCCGTGCCCGCTAACACTCAGGTCAGCATGAAGAATCCTGAGCTCACTTTTAAGGGCAGGGAAAAGAAGGACTAAGGTTTTTAATATGAAGAAAAAAGTTGTTGTGGGCATGTCGGGAGGAGTGGATTCATCCGTATGCGCATGGCTTTTAAAAGAACAGGGCTACGACGTTATGGGCGCCACAATGGAGATCTGGATGGAAAATGCCGCAAAGACTGACGCCGAAGGAGGCTGTTGCGGCCTTTCAGCCGTTGATGACGCAAGACGTGTGGCAGAGTGCCTTGACATTCCTTATTATGTAATGAACTTCAGGGATGTTTTTAAACATCAGGTTATCGAAAGATTTACTTCCGATTATCTTAAGGGCGTTACACCGAACCCTTGTATAATATGCAACAGATACGTTAAATGGGAAGCGTTTCTTAAACGCAGTCTTGAGATAGAGGCGGATTACATTGCCACGGGACATTATGCCCGGGTGATAAGGCTTCCCAACGGAAGATATACGATCAGAAAGGCAAAGAGTACCACAAAGGACCAGAGCTACGTGCTTTACATGCTCACGCAGGAACAGTTGGCTCATACGCTGATGCCCGTGGGAGAGTTTGAAAAGACCGACATCAGAAAAATGGCTGAAGAAGCCGGACTTCCCGTAGCTCACAAGAAAGACAGTCAGGACATCTGCTTTATTGAGGACGGAGATTATGCCGGCTTCATTGAACAGGAGACGGGAAGCACCGGAACCGCCGGCTTTTTCAAGGACAGGAACGGGAAAATCCTCGGGCCTCATTCGGGAACAGCAAGGTACACCATAGGGCAAAGGAAAGGCCTGGACATCGCTCTGGGGCATCGTGCCTACGTTTGCGATATTGATGTTGAAAACGGAGATGTGATCCTGGGAAGTAATGACGACCTGTTTACATCGGAAGTCAGAGTGAGCGACCTGAACTACATGGGCGAGGAGCGTTTTGACGAGAACGGCATCTACACCGCAAAGATCCGCTACTCACAGGCAAATGTTCCCTGCCGCGTGAAATACATTGATGAAGAAAGGATCAGTCTTCTGTTCGAAGAGCCCGTAAGAGCGGCCACTCCGGGGCAGTCGGCTGTACTTTATAAAGATGACTGGATCGCCGGGGGAGGCATCATAGTCAAGTAAATAAGGAGGAGGAAAGGAGTGTGATGAGTATGGCTTTGGTATTGATCGGAGGTGTAGCCCTCATCGGTGTTATCGTTGCTCTGGTTTACATTATTGCTTCAAACAAAAAAGACTGATCTGAAAAGATCTTAAAAAAGGAAGTAAAATATGGAGAGAATCATACAAACAGCTATTGGCCTGTTGATACCTTTTATTGGGACAATGGCAGGCTCGGCCTGCGTCTTTTTCATGCGCGGCCAAATGAAAGAAAGCGTACAGAAAAGTCTCCTGGGTTTCGCTTCGGGAGTCATGGTGGCAGCATCTGTCTGGTCACTGTTGATCCCGGCGCTTGAGGCGTCTTCGGAAATGGGAAAACTTGCTTTCCTGCCCGCTGCAGTGGGAACTGCGGGAGGAATGCTTTTTCTCCTGTGCCTGGATCATTTGATCCCCCATCTGCATTTGACTTCCGACAAGCCGGAAGGCGTTCTTAGAGGAAAAAAAGCAATAAGCAGATCCATCATGCTCTGTCTTGCGGTTACTCTTCACAATATTCCCGAAGGAATGGCGCCCGGCGTAGTTTTTGCGGGTGCGTTGAACGGCGGAGAAGGAATGAGCATGGCCGGAGCTTTGGCACTGGCTATCGGTATCGCGGTGCAGAATTTCCCTGAAGGGGCTGTGATCTCAATGCCTTTGGCAAGTGAAGGAGAGAAGAAGAGCAAAGCGTTTCTGCTTGGAACACTTTCGGGAGCGGTAGAGCCTGTAATGGCTTTGATCACCATCTTCCTTACGGGCTTCATTTCCAATCTGCTGCCCTACCTGCTTTCATTTGCGGCAGGAGCAATGCTTTACGTTGTAGTTGAGGAATTGATCCCCGAAGCCGCGGGAGACGGAGACAGTCACACGAACCACGGAAGCGTGGGCTTTGGAATCGGATTCATCCTTATGATGATCCTTGATGTGGCACTTGGTTGAGTTTGAGCGGAGAACGGATGAAAGAAAAGGTTTCGCTGGTCTTTACCGGAGATATCGGTTTTGACCGCTACATGAACGGAAAACAAAATGACGAAAAGCTGATCTCGGATGACCTGCTTGAGTTTTTTCGAAGCGCAGATCATGTGATACCGAATGTGGAAGGGGCGCTTGTTGAAGCTCCGGTAAACAATGTTACGGAAGGGACTGCGCAGCTGGCTCACACCATGACTCCGGATGCGGTGAAGATCCTTAAAAAGATCCGTGCGGACATATGGAATCTTTGCAACAACCACATCATGGACGCGGGAGAAGAAGGAGTTGCCGCAACGCTTAAAGAGGCGGAAAAGGCGGGGGTGAGAACGGTCGGAGTCGGAATGGATCTTAAAAAAGCTTCTGAACCGTTGATCCTCAACGAAGCCGGAGGGATCGGAATTTTTGCCGTGGGATACAGAAGAGGCTGCAAGCCGGCGGGAGAGAACAAGGCCGGATGCCTCAACTGGAATGAACGCGACATTATCAAAAGAAACATAGAAGAGATAAAAAGCAAGTGCCGCTGGTGTATAGTGATATCCCACGGCGGAGAGGAGTTTACTTCGCTTCCTTCGCCCTACACCAGGGAACGGTATCTCGATTATCTGGAAATGGGCGCTGACATAGTGGTTTCACACCACCCCCATGTGCCTATGAATTACGAAAAAGTTGGAAACAAGGTGATCTTTTACTCACTTGGAAATTTTATTTTCGATACGGATTATCAGAGAGCCCAGTACAATACCGAAAAGGGTGTATTGGTAAAACTTGTATTTACCGAAAGCTGTTTTGATTGGGAAGCGAAAGGGCTTTTAATAGACAGAAACGACGAGCGCATAAAAGGTGCCGGGCTTCCGGATATCTTTGAAAATGTGGATCCGTCCGAATATGAGCTGCTTTCTCCTCTGGCTGCAAAAATGTTTGTGGCGGCGACAAAGAGGCAGCAGATCTACTTGAATCCCACAGAGTACAAAAATGCCGATGATGCCAAATGGGAAGAGAATTTCATGAATCCCAAGAGGAGTGGCAGAGTACCGGGAGAAGCTTTGGATTTTCAGATCATATGCCCGCTGGCTGAAAAGGCCGATGAGGGGGCATGGAAAAAAAGTAAGCTGGAAAAAGTCAAAGCTTATATACTTGAACAGATGTAAGGCGTTAAAATGCAGGAGATCGACAAGAAGGCAAAAAAAGACTTTGAGCGGCAATACAAGGTGCTGTGGTACGAAAGAAAAAGGCGTAAATGGCCTTTTATCCTTTACGGAGTTCTTTTTGTGCTTCTTGTTGCGGGCTTCATAGTGGCAGGAACCGAAGCAGGCAGAAGAAAGGCCGTGGAAATAGCGGTAAAGGCCGCGCTTTCCGGAGTGAATTCCGATTTTGACAATAAGGACAAGGCGCCCACAAAGCCTTTGGAGAAAAACGACACTTTAAACGAAACACCGACTCCCGTTCCTGCAGAAGAGGATACATCGGAAGACGATAATGTGGATTGGGTCGTGAAAGCGAATGTTGAAGAAGATCAGACTGAGATCATAGGCTTCACCAAGGACGGAGACGGCAATTTCGTTCCTTTCCCTGCGGTTGTAAAACCTGATGTGATCCATGAGCCTGACGCGAACGTGATCAATGTTCTGCTGATCGGAGCTGAGAACCTTAAGAATCAGGAATTTGGCCGATCCGACAGCATGATGATCGCATCTGTAAATGTCAGTGAGGGTACGTTTAAGATCATTTCCCTGATGAGAGACATGTTTGTCAGAATACCTGAGATTGAGGATGAAGTGACCTACGGAAAACTTAATGCGTCTTATGCCCACGGCGGTCCGGAACTCCTTATGGATACTGTGGCGTTGAATTTCGGTATCCAATGCGACAGCTACGTGGTAGTGGATTTCGATGCCTTTGAAAAGATCATTGATCTCATGGGCGGTGTGGAGATCTCTTTGACATCAGCGGAAGCCAAGTATCTGAACACTACCAATTACATTTCAAAGAAGGAATACAGAAATGTGGTATCCGGAAAGCAGATCCTGAACGGAAATCAGGCGCTCGGATACTGCAGAGTCAGAAAAGTGGCAGCTTCAAACGGAATGCAGTCGGACAACGGAAGAGTTTACAGGCAGGGGCTTGTGGTCAACAGTCTTTTTAATAAGATGCAATCTGCCGATCTTTTTAAGCTTTGGAGCATATACACCACAGCTATCGATTACGTTATAATCCCGGCTGACCAAAAAGAACAGATCGAAAAAATGTGCACTGAATGCATCAACATATATTTGAACAACAGGACCAAAGGAACCAATATGACACTTGAGAGATCCAAGATACCGATAAAGGATCACTATAAAGCTTTGGATTTCTACAGAGCTGCGGATCCGAGTCTGCAGAGATCTGAGGTGGTTGTATGGGATGAGGAGAACATAAAATATATTTATGATTTTCTCTATTGAAAAAAGTCTTTATTTTGAAGCAAAGATGTGATACAATTCCACAAGTCACATTTTACAAATGTCATCTTGGGAATTCTGAGTCCCGACATTAAGTGTGAAGTTATTGAGGAAGGAAATACAGTTTTTATGAAAAAGAAATTTATGGCCGTTGCTCTTGTTTTAGCTATGACGGCAGGTCTTTCCGCTTGCGGAAAAACCACTAAGGTTAAGTTGTGTGAGTATAAGGGTATTGCCCTTCAGAGTGTATCTCAGGAAGAAATAGACGAGAAGATCGATTCTTATATTGCACAGAGCTTTGTTGAAAGCCGTGAAATCGATGGCCCTATCGAATCGGGAGATACGGCGTACATTAATTACGTCGGAACAAAAGACGGAGTTGCCTTTGACGGCGGTACGGACAACAGTGAAGAGGGTTTTCCTCTTGTGATCGGCTCGGGTCGATTCATTGAAGGCTTCGAAGACGGTCTCGTTGGCGTAAAAAAAGGAGAAACAAAGGTTCTTGATCTTTCATTCCCCGAGAATTACGGAAATGAAGAACTTAACGGAGCAGCAGTAAAATTTGAGGTTACCGTTAAGAAGATCACAAGAAAATATGATCTTGAAGTTAACGATGAAAATGTAAAGAAGCTTCTTGGCTACGATACGGTTCAGATCTTTAAGGATACTGTTAAAGATGACCTTAACTATCAAAGCTACACCGAGCAGCTCGGTACATTCCTTTCGGAAAATTGCACAACTTCAAATCTTCCCGAGGACGAGATCAACGAGTATTGCGATTCTGTTTACACCTATGCTATGCAGAGCGTGCAGCAGTATGCATCTTACTACGGAGTAGATGTTGCGACTATGCTTCAGGCTTCTCTGGGGTTTGAGAATGAAGAGGCTTTACGTAATTACTGCCTCGAAGGCGCCACTCAGAATGTAGCTTATCAGTACATTATCAAAGAGATCGCCAAAAAAGAAAAGATCGTCGTTACTGACGAGGAAGTTTCAGCCAGAGGAAGCGATTACGCTGATAAGTACGGTTTCAGTTCTGTCGAAGAGTTGATCGCTCAGACAGGAGAAAAGGAAGTCAAAGAGGCTATTCTGATGGATATGACCATTGAGTTCCTTATTGCCAACGCACAGATATTCTGATCAATATGAAATTTAAGGGCGGCATTTCTTCCGCCGCCCTGTTTTTTCTGATAAATCACCCAATCATTTCATTTTAATCCCATCTGTTTTTAACAAATTAAATTCTTAAGAAGGAGTATGTTAATGGATTACGACAAAATGTCACTTGCCGAACTAAAGGCCTATGCAAAGGATCACAACATTAAAGGCGTTTCTCTGATGCGCAAAGAGGAACTCAGAGATTATCTTGCCGGCATGGAAAAGAATAATGCCGAGGCAGAAGAAAAGAAAGAGAAGCCGGTAAAACGGATCATGCTTCCCACCGAGGAACGTAAAGAAGTGAACCCCGGAAGCAGGATTGTCAATGACCAAAAGAGAGAAGAGAGGAAAGGCTCCCTCATTCGTAATGATGGGACGAGCAGACCTGAAAAGGAGTATCTGAGACGACCCACTCCCGACAGGAACAAACCGGGTTTTGAAAGAAAACCTCAGATGGGGGAGAGACCTCAACAGCCTCTTCAAAGAAGGATCATGCCTGAAAGACCTGCGGATCAGAACCAGACACCGAATACCCAGCCGAAGTTTACACCTCAGGAACGTCCTGTTCAGCGTGAGCAGATCCGCTCCGAACAAAATGAGAACAATGAACAAAAAGACGGTGTAAAATACGATTCCGGCAGTTTCTTAAGCCCCGAGCAGCAGGCGGAACTTGACAGCGGTATTGAAAAGAACGGTATCCTTGAGATCATGCCCGACGGCTTCGGCTTCATCCGTTGCGACAATTACCTGCCGGGAGACAACGATGTTTATGTTGCTCCCACTCAGATCAAGAGATATGGTCTCAGATCCGGAGACATTATACGAGGCAATACAAAAGTCAGAACTGCAACAGAGAAGTTCTCTGCACTTTTGTACATTAAGAGTATTAACGGTTATACGATCGAAGAAACTCTTAAGAGAAAGAAATTTGAAAACCTCACACCTGTTTTCCCTTATGAAAGGATCCATCTTGAAACAGCCAAGAGTACAGTTGCCGCAAGAATGGTCGATCTCATTGCACCCATAGGAAAGGGACAGAGAGGAATGATCGTTTCTCAGCCCAAATCCGGTAAGACAACACTTCTTAAGGAAATTGCAAATTCGATCACTACCAATCATCCCGATATGAATCTGATTATTCTTCTGATCGATGAAAGACCGGAGGAAGTTACCGATATTAAAGAATCCATTCACGGAAACAAGGTTGAAGTTATTTATTCCACATTCGATGAACTTCCGGAGAATCACAAAAGAGTTTCCGAAATGGTCATCGATCGTGCAAAACGTCTTGTGGAATACGGAAATGATGTTGTCATTCTTCTTGACTCCATCACAAGACTTGCAAGAGCATACAACCTTACATGTGTATCCAGCGGACGCACATTGTCCGGAGGTTTGGATCCGGCTGCTCTGTATATGCCTAAAAAATTCTTCGGAGCAGCAAGAAAAATGAGAGAAGGCGGAAGCCTGACCATCCTTGCAACAGCTCTTGTTGAAACGGGAAGCCGAATGGACGACGTTGTTTTCGAGGAATTTAAAGGAACAGGCAACATGGAACTCGTTCTGGACAGAAATCTTTCCGAAAGAAGGATCTTCCCTGCGGTGGATCTTCAGAAGTCGGGAACCAGAAGAGATGACCTGCTTCTCACGCCTGCTGAAGCGGAAGCGATGAACATCATCCGAAAGGCATTGAACGGGGCACATCCTGAAGATGCTACGGAGAAGCTGATCAATATGTGCGCACACACCAGAAACAATCAGGAATTTGTTAATACCGTAATAAAAAATCTCTAAAAGATGAATGTGTCATAAAGCCTTTGGCAAGTGACGGAGTTAACCATAAAACAATAATACGTAGAAGATGAAGATGAGAAGAACGGTTTTATCAATTTTGTTACTGTGTATGCCGCTATTTGCAGTCGGTTGTACCGAAAATGAGAAAGAGGCTGCACTTGTGACGGAAAACGAAAAGACAAATGAAGAAGAGCAGACGAAGATGACTGCTGTTCCTGAGGCAACACCTACTCCCTCAAAGGATCCCGATGAGGACCTGCCCTACATCAGCGGCAAACTTAAAAGAGTGTCCGTGCATGATCCGTCGATCATTGCCACTGCGGATAGTAATGGGAAAAAGCTGTACTACATTTACGGTTCCCACATTTCGGGAGCGAAGTCTGCGGATCTGGCAAACTGGACGAATTTTACGAACGGTTATGCCACCAAAAACAACACTCTTTACGGAAAGCTTTCCGAGAATCTGGCAGGCCCTTTTTCCTGGGCCGGCGAAAACGATTCGGATTGTAAGGGCGGCTTTGCGGTCTGGGCACCGCACATCATATACAATGAGTATTATGTGAATGAGGATGGAAGCCGAGGAGCCTATATGGACTACTTCTGCACTTCCTCGACCTATTGTCGTTCCGCCATAGGGTTTGCGGTTTCGCAGAAAGTCGACGGGGATTTTGTGTGCAAAGGTATACTGGTCTGCTCCGGCTTCACACAGAAAAGCGCTAAGGATAAAAACAGCGATAAGGATAAGATCTGGACCAACACAAACATAGACGAGCTCATGGCAGCGGGAAAGATCGATGAGGGCTTCAACACAGAATGGGGCAGCGGAACCGCATACAACACCGATTATGCACCGAATGCCATAGATCCCGCTATCCTGTTTGACAAGGAAGGCAGGATGTGGATGTCCTACGGTTCCTGGTCGGGAGGCATATATATGCTTGAGCTTGACAGGGAAACAGGCGAAGCGATCTATCCTAAGAGCAACGGAAAAACAGAGGACGGACGTGTGATCGACAAATACTTCGGAGTAAGGATCGCCGGAGGGCACACAAAGTCGGGAGAAGGCCCTTATATCATATATGATGAAGCTACCGATTACTATTACCTTTTGACTACTTACAACTATCTGGATTCGGTCAGCGGATATAATATGCGCCTGTTCCGTTCCCAGAACCCTACGGGACCGTATGTGGATGCAAAAGGCAATAATGCGGTATTTCCTTCCAAGAGTGTTAACATGTATAACATAGGTATAAAGGTGATGGGAAACTATGCTTTTTCATGTCATAAGGGAGGTTACCGTTCTCCCGGGCACTGCTCGGCTTTTAAAGATGACGACGGGCAGATGTATCTTATCTATCATACCAGATTTGCGAGTGGCGGCGAAGTGTTCCAAACGCGAGTGCACCCGCAGTTCATGAATGAACAGGCCTGGCCTGTAACGGCCGTTTTTGAAAACAGAGGTGACAAGATCTCCGAAACAGGATATCCCATTGAGCAGATCGTCGGAGAATACGAATTCATCAATCACGGAACGGCATCCGACGGCGCTTCTGTTAAAACTCCCGTAAACATAACGCTTTCCGAAGACGGAAAGATCACAGGAGATGTGACGGGAACCTGGAGCGAAAAGAAAGACTCATACATGGCATCCTTTACGTTGGATAATGTGAAGTATTACGGAGTATTCTTTAAACAGCATGACGAAGCATCGGTTTCAAAGCTTGTAATGACATTTACAGCAATCGGAGAGAATAATGAAACGATCTGGGGAGTAAGAAAACCGTAGTAAAATGACCCATTTTTAAAATAAATAATTTTCTTCTTGCAAATAAAAAAACTTGGGTGTATAATCTCTTAGCTATTGGTTTATTAACAGAAGTTCTGAGCCAAATCTCAGAACCCGCGTCGAAAGGAGAAAGATCATGAGAGAGGATATCCAGCCTAAATACGTTGTTTCTCACGTTACATGCAACTGCGGTAACACATTTGAGACACGTTCCACAAAGGGTGATATTCACGTTGAAATCTGCTCTAAGTGCCATCCTTTTTATACAGGACAGCAGAAGGCTTCTGCAGCCCGTGGTGCTATTGAGAAGTTCAATCGTAAGTATGGCCTTCAGTAGGTTTAATGAAAAAGACCGGGGTGAGATTGTTATATTTGATGATCTCCGCCCCGTTTTTCTTTTATATGGATTGTAAAAGACACACTTTTTGTGTTATACTTATAAGAGCATTTCTCGGAGTGGGTCCGAAAATGTAATAAATTCAGTAATTTATCCGGAGGTTGTATGAAATCATCGGGAATCGGCGGACAGGCCGTTATCGAAGGGGTTATGATGAAAAATCGCGGGCAGTATGCCATCGCAGTCAGAAAACCCAACGGGGAAATTGAAGTAGACGTTAAGAGCTGCACAGATGTGGCAAAGAGAAAACTGTTTTTCAGATTGCCCATTATCCGCGGCATTATGGCATTTATAGATTCTTTGACCATTGGAATGGGAACTTTGCAGTATTCTGCATCTTTTTATGATGAAGATGAGAAGGAAAGCGAGTTCGAAAAGAGATTGGACAAGCTGACAAGAGGCCATGGAGAAAAGTTCATGGACGTTGTTACCGTGCTGTTTTCGGTTATTTTGGCATTGGTGATCTTTGTGCTTGTGCCGATGCTGATCACCAGTTTCATTTCACCTTATCTGCAATTTGAACATTCAAGACTTGTTGTTTCTTTGATCGAAGGCGTTTTGAGAGTTGTGATCTTTATACTGTACATCGTTTTGATCTCGCAGATGGAAGACATCAAACGCATGTTCATGTACCACGGAGCGGAGCACAAATGCATCAACTGTATTGAGCACGGAAGAACGCTTACCGTAGACAATGTGAGACGTTCAAGCAAGGAACACAAGCGTTGCGGAACGAGCTTCATGTTAAATGTTATGTTGCTCAGCATCCTTCTTTTCATGGTGATCGATGTAGACAACGTCTGGTTAAAACTGGGACTCAGATTGGTTCTTATACCGGTTATCGCGGGAGTTTCTTATGAGTTTACGAGACTTGCGGGAAGTACAGATAACAAGATCGTAAACTTCCTTTCCAAGCCGGGGCTTATGATGCAGGCTTTAACAACAAAGGAGCCTGATGACTCCATGATCGAAGTGGGTATCGCTTCGGTTGAAGCAGTGTTTGATTGGGAACCTTTCGTTGAAGAACTCAAGAACGAAAGAAGAGCGGTCAGATCCGGCGGAGCTGAAAAAGCCGACAATAACAAGAAAGAAAAGAAGCATTCGGGCAATAATAAAAATGCGGAAGCGGTAAAGACGGAAGAAGCCGGCGTAAAGGCAGAAGAGCCTGTTGAAGAAAAGGTGATCGCACCAATTTCCGAAGAAGCCTTCAAGCCTCTGGAAGTTGACATTTCCAATCTGTTTGATATTAAACTTCCTGAAGCTGATGAGCAGAGCAAAAAGGGCTCCAAAAAGAATTCAAAAAAAGCTTCGCAGGAAACAGAAACCGTTCAAAAGAAGGAACCTGACGAGAAAGAAGCTGATGAACTTCTTGCAGCTTTGGATGTTATGTTTGAATACAACGGTGCAAAGACAGTTACCGAAATGAGTGACGATCCTGCGGTTACAACGGGTGATAACATTGTTTTTGAGTTCGATTCCGAAGCTGTTCAGCATGAGCAGGATATTATCGATCTCAGTGCAAGCGAAAAGCGGGAATTGATCTGAAAGGTTGAGTTTTGAGCCTATATGGCAGAAAATTGAAATGAGCTACAAAGAGCTTTTGAAAGAAATCACAGAGAAATTAAAGGCGACAAACGTTCCGGAGGCAGAATCGGCTGCTTGGCGCCTTTTTGAGGGTATTACGGGCTTTGACAGAGCTGCCCTTTTCATGAAAGGAAATGAAGAAGTCACTGATGCTTCGATGATCGAAAAGGCACGTAAATGGACCGAAGAAAGACTGACAGGCTGTCCGGTTCAGTACATCATCGGCTATCAGGAGTTCTGCGGACTGACCTTTGAAGTGGGAAGAGATACGCTGATCCCAAGGTTTGATACAGAGCTTCTGGCAGAAAAGGTCATGGAACTTGCTTCAGGGAAAAAAGTTCTGGACATGTGCACCGGTACCGGATGTATACTGATCTCCGTTGCAAGAATGGCGGACACGAAAACAGCTGTCGGCTGTGACATTTCGGAAGGAGCCGTGAGATTGGCACAAAGAAATGCGGTAAGAAACGGCGTCTCCGAAAAAACCGAATTCTTTACGGGAGATCTTTTTGATGCTTTAAAGAATACAAAATATGAAAACGAAAAATTTGACATTATTGTCTCAAATCCGCCCTATATCAGGTCGGAGGTAATAGAAACGCTTTCACCGACCGTTCGGGATTTTGAACCTCGGGCGGCGCTGGATGGCACGGAGGATGGACTATGGTTTTACGAAAGGATTACAACAGGAGCCACTTATAGCCTTGCTTCTGACGGAATTTTAGCCTATGAGATAGGATACGATCAGGGAGCCGATGTTAAAAGGATAATGAGTGACAAAGGCTTCAAAGACATAAGCATAATAAAGGACTATGCGGGCTTGGACCGTATAGTCATAGGAAGGAAGGACAATTAAATGTTTGATAAACTGGAAGACTTAATTAAGAGATACGAGGAGATTCAGAATGAACTCGCGGATCCTCAGGTTGTTAACGATCAGGCTCGTTTCAAGAAATTGATGAAAGAATCCACAGACCTTGCCGAGCTGGTTGAAACCTACAATAATTATAAGAAAGAAAAGCAGAACATTCAGGATTCATTGGAAATACTTGACAGTGAGTCCGATGAAGAGATGAGAGAACTTGCCAAGGAAGAATTGGACGAATCCAAAAAGAATGTGGAAAAGCTGGAGCAGGAATTAAAGATCCTCCTTTTGCCCAAGGATCCCAACGATGACAAAAACGTTTGCGTTGAGATCAGAGCCGGCGCAGGCGGAGAAGAGGCTGCGCTTTTTGCCGCAGAACTTTACAGGATGTATTCAAAGTATGCGGAGACACAGAGATGGAAGACTGAACTGGTCAGCATCAATGAGTCTGAGATAGGCGGTATCAAGGAATGCGTTTTCATGCTCAATGGTGACAGAGTCTACTCTAAACTCAAGTATGAAAGCGGAGTACACAGAGTACAGCGTGTTCCTGTTACGGAGAGCGGCGGAAGAATTCACACTTCGACAGCCACCGTTGCGATCATGCCCGAGGCTGAGGAAGTAGATGTAAAGATCGACCCCAAGGATTACAGGATCGACGTGTTCAGATCATCAGGCAACGGCGGACAGTGTGTCAACACTACGGACTCTGCGGTTCGTCTCACCCACTATCCAACAGGCATAGTAATTTCCTGCCAGGATGAAAAGTCACAGCTTAAGAACAGGGATAAAGCTCTCAGAGTTTTGAGAGCAAAGCTCTATGAACTTGAACTTGAAAAGGCTCACGATGCGGAAGCAGCAGCAAGAAAGAGCCAGGTCGGAACCGGTGACAGATCCGAAAAGGTCAGAACCTACAACTTCCCTCAGGGACGTTGTACGGACCACAGGATACATTACACTTCATACAGTCTCGATGATGTAATGAACGGCGACATTCAGGAATTCGTCGATGCATTGACAGCTGCAGATCAGGCAGCAAAGCTTGCTGAAATGGCAGGAGAACAATAGGAATGATAACATCGGAAAACAATGCACAATTAAAAAACATTTCCGCTCTTCTTAAAAGATCTAAGGAGAGACAGCAACAGGGGCTTTACGTTGTTGAAGGAAGAAAGATGTTTTGGGAAGCATGCGGACTGAATCTGGTTGAAAAAGCCTATCTGGCAGAAAGCTATGCCGCAGAATGCAGAGAAGTGCCTTGCGATCATGAGATCGTTTCCGATGATGTTTTTAACAAGATCGCAGAGACGGTTACTCCTCAGGGCGTGTTGGCGCTGGTGAGACTTCCGAAAGAGGATCTTAAAGAGAAAATGCAAAATGCCGAGAGCCTGGTACTTCTTGAAAACCTTCAGGATCCGGGGAATCTTGGAACGATAGTCAGGACAGCGGAAGCGGCAGGCATCGATGCGGTGATCTTAAGTAAAACTTCTGTGGATCTTTATAATCCCAAGGTAGTCAGATCGACCATGGGGGCTGTGTTCAGAATGCCGGTTTTTTATACGGACGATCTTATCGAATTGATCCGGGAACTGAACAATAACGGCTTTAACACAATAGCTACGCATCTGTCCGCAGAGAAGAATTATTACGAGGCTGATTATTCGGGGAAAACCGCTATTCTCATCGGTAATGAGGGTAACGGACTCAGCGATGAAGCAACAGAACTTGCAAAAGAAAAAGTCATAATCCCGATGGAGGGAAAGGTGGAAAGTCTTAATGCTTCGGTTGCAGCGGCTCTTATGATGTACGAGATCAAAAGAAACAATTGAAAATATGAGTTGCATTGAGGAGAAAAAGTGGTAATATAGTTATTGGTAACGTTTCCAATAATTTAAATCCGTGATTACGGACAACTTTTTCAAGGGGTTTATATGGAACAGATTACGATAAAAGATGTTGCTAAAGCGTGCGGTGTGGGAGTCAGCACGGTATCCAGAGCAATAAACGATCATCCGAACATCAATGATGAAACGAAGCAATTGGTTCTTCAAAAGATCAAGGAACTGGGATATGTTCCCAACAACAGTGCCAGAAATCTGAAGAGAACAGAAGGCAAGGCTATCGCAGTCCTTGTAAAGGGTATGACTAACCCTTTCTTCAATGTAATGATCAAGATCATGGAAGAGGACATCATTTCCAGAGGATACACAATGGTACTTCAGCATGTGGATCCTTCGGAAGATGAGGCGGACGTTGCACTGGAATTGACAAAGGAGAAGAGGCTTTGCGGCATTATTTTTCTGGGCGGCATAGTAACCAGAAGAGGAAGCAAGCTTGGACTTTTGAATGTTCCTTACGTGGTCTCTACCATAGGAGCACCTTTAAAGGGAGTTCGCGAAGAAGACTATTCTTCGGTTGCTGTTGATGACGAAAGAGAAGGAAGAAAAGCAACTCGCTTTCTTCTGGATAAGGGATACAAGAGGATCGCCATATTTGCCGGTGCAAAGGATGACACTTCGGTAGGTATGCTGAGACTTTCAGGTTACAAAAAGGCTTTGGAAGAGGCGGGGATACCGATAGATGAGGATCTCATAAAGTACCTTCCCAAGGATAACGAAGAGTACTCCTACTACACAGGATACTCATCCGCAAAAAGACTGATAGAAGAGGGTGTGGATTTTGATGCCGTTTTCGCTATCGCCGACGTAATGGCGGTGGGAGCGTGCAGAGCCTTTCTGGAGACAGGAAGAAAGATACCGAAGGATGTGGCGATCATGGGCTTTGACGGTATTGATCTTACAAGATTTTATCTTCCGTCTATTACCACTGTGGCTCAGCCTATTAAACAAATGGCCATTGAAACCAGCAGGCTGCTTTTTGAAGTGATCGACGGAAAGGAACACAGACATCTGGTCTTTGATGCTGAAATTGTTGAACGGGAGACAACTTGACAGTTGTCTCTTTTTTGTTGGACTCAAAGGCGTATCATTATAAAATAACCCCTAATACAAATTTGATAAAAAAGTGGCATATTGTCACAAAAATGCCATAAGCCATGAGGAAAACATATGAAAAAGACTTTAAAATGCCTTTTGTTTGGTGAAAAAAAATCTCAGACACAGCGTATAATGTCCAAGGAAATCAGAACAGGAGTACCAAGGATGAAGAATTTTTTGTATGGGATCATATATACGATAGTAGTCGCGGGAGCACTGGTGCATTTTTCGGGCTGTAATGTTCCGGAAATATCAGAGATCACCGCTATGCTCACCCCGCCTCCTACAGTTACCGCCACCCCTACACCGGTAGCAACGGCGGACGGAAACGGCAGGGAGACTGCAGCCACACCCGCCGCAGAGTCGGAAAAGACCGAGATGATCGACGGGCTTGTTGTTACGGAAACGGACGATTATGTCTGGACCACAGGCAGCGTTAATGTGCGCAAAGGTCCCAATACAGACTATGACAAGCTTGGCGCTCTTTCAAGAAATACAAAGGTACACAGGACGGGCATCTGTGAAAACGGATGGATCAGGATCGAATATAAAGAGCTCACCGCTTATATGAGCGGAAAGTACTACACAACTACGGAGCCGGATGTAACAACGGCCCCGGGAACTACGTTAACGCCCACACCGAAAGCGAAGACAACATCTGCTTCGAAAGCCACAAGCGTTCCCACGTCGACACCTGTGGCAAAGAACACCGCAACTGCGACGCCGAGTCCGTCGCCGGCGGTAAATGACGATCCGAGCACGATATTGGCTTCTATGAATTCGGTGGGCAGCAACGTGGACACTAAGGGAGCAGCAGATTTCTACTACGAAACCGAGAAAACAGCAACAGCTGCTTTTTTGAAATACGCAAGTACTTCCACCACATTCAGTATCCTTTACAAGGATAAGAGCTGTATGCACACACCCGAGTACTTTCTTGCGACCTATCCCGAACTTTATTGGGTGGAGATTGATTACAATTTAAGTACAAGATACTCCAATGCCATATATGTTGTTTTTAACGTAACTATGAAAGAGGGAGGACAATACGCCTATGCCATCAGGACGGGAGACACATCTTATCTGACCGATGAGGAACTCTATGCTCTGAAAGCGGTCAAAAAGCTTTCGGACAGTCTGAAACTTTCCGATCTGAGTGACATCGAGCTGGTACTGAAGGTTCATGATTACCTTATAAATAACACAAAGTATGATACAAATTACAACAAGGTTTCTCACACTCCTTACGGATTGATCACCAACAAAGTGGCTGTCTGTGACGGTTACGCCGAGACCTTTATGATCTTTATGCTCTTAAATGATATTGACTGTCAGACTGTTACCGGCTATGCTTCCGAAGATCATGCCTGGAATCAGGTATGCCTTGACAACAAGTGGTATAATATCGATGTCACTTGGGATGACCCTATTACCAAAGACAGCAAGACGGGAAATGTTGTTGACACGTTGAGATACACCTATTTCATGATCAATGATGAGGTGCTGAGCGAGACACACACTTCAACCTGCGGTTATGAAGAAAAGTGCACTTCCGACAAGTATCATCTGTACACTTACAAGCAGTACTACTGTGATTCGGATGATGATGTTAAAGCACAGATAGAAGCGCAGAAGAACAATGACAGTATTTTCTTCGTTTACAAGAAAGGAAGATACCTTAAAGAAGATCTGGTGTCCATTTTCCAGAGCGTATACAATGTTGCGTTGTCCAGTTACGCTCCCATTGAAGTGAGAAGCGGATATATGATGTTCGAGGTTATAAATCCCTTCAGGTAATTTAGACTTTACAGATCGGATAAAGAGGGATAAAATACCCTCATCCGAAAAGAGGACATCGTATGGAACTTCAAGAGAAAATAGAAGAATTGCAAAAGCTGATCGATTCTTCCGATAATGTTGTGTTTTTCGGAGGAGCGGGAGTCAGCACCGAAAGCGGCATACCGGATTTCAGAAGTACGGACGGATTGTACAATCAGCAATACAAGTATCCGCCGGAAACAATTTTGAGCCACACATTCTTCATGCGTAAAAGCGAAGAATTTTATGAATTTTACAGGGCTAAAATGAACCCTACAGGCTTTGAACCCAATGTAACCCACAAGTTTCTCGCCGATCTTGAAAAGAACGGAAAACTTAAGGGTATTATCACACAGAATATAGACGGACTGCATCAAAAGGCAGGCAGCAAGAAGGTTTGGGAGCTTCACGGAAGCACTCAGAGAAATTACTGCATGAACTGCGGCAAGTTTTACGGACCGGAGGCTGTTTTTGGTGTTAAGGACATTCCGCAATGCACCTGCGGCGGAGTGATCAAGCCTGATGTCGTTCTCTATGAGGAAGGACTTGATGAGAGAACGGTTGAAAATGCCATCCGCCTGATCGTTGAAGCCGATGTACTGATCATCGGAGGAACGTCTCTCGCAGTCTATCCCGCAGCAGGATTTATCAGATACTTCAGAGGACGCAGTCTGGTCCTGATCAACAAGTCGCAGACTGCCTACGATTCCGATGCGGATCTTCTGATCCATGCGGGACTTGGCGAGGTCTTCTCGCAATTACATGTTTAGAAGGTAAGAACAGCTAATGAGATACAAGAGAAAGTATTTTGAACAGCAGATCTCCAAAGAGGTTGAACTGCTGGAAAAAGAAAGCAGGTTTTCAATGACCCGCGACTTCATCCAACACGGAGAAGTTTCTGTTTTTGTGCACTGCGTGTGCGTGGCCTACTTAAGCTGCTGCATTATGCGCTTTTTTAACATTAAGGCTAATTTGGGAGCATTGATCCTCGGAGCTTTATTGCATGATTATTTCCTTTATGACTGGCATGACGGAGAGCTTTGCAGAAAAGTCCACGGTTTCACACATCCTTTTAAAGCCTGCAATAATGCAAAAGAGGACATCAATCTCTCACCTCTGGAGGAAAACATCATCAAAAGACACATGTTTCCCTTGGTGCCCATTCCTCCCAGATACAGAGAATCATGGATAGTTTGTCTGGCGGACAAGATCTGTGCTTGTGAAGAGACCTTCATAGGGCATTGCAAAGGCAAAAAAATGGAATTTGCCGAGAAAATGTTTGAAAAAGGAAAAATAACATCAGACTGAGATTTGCCCCCGATGGGGCATTTTTTTCTTGCCTTGCCATTTATTATCGGATGTGCTAATATTTCATAATGTTAAATTGAAGAAGAGCGGAATACCGGAGACCGCTTGATAAGGGTAGGGATTCGAATAAAATGGATAATAATGATAATAAGAATCAGGATAAAAAGATAAATTATGCGCTGCTTTTAAGACAGATATCACTGGTACTGGTTGATGCGCTTTCGGCTCTTGCGGCGTCATCCATGGCGCTCTGGGTGAGATTCAGTTTTTCGGTTGATGCCATTAACAGAAGCTTTCTTGAAAATGTTTTCACCTATGCGGTTCCGAACATTATCGGTGTTATAGTCATATATTGGCTGTTCAGGCTCTACAGGAGTATTTGGCTCTATGCGGGACTCTATGAGATGCAGCAGATCATCTTTGCGGTTTGCGCGGCTACTGTGGCACATTATGCCGAAGTGAGATTTACCGGCGGAAGCATGCCTCGAAGCTATTGGTTCTTCTATTTACTTTTCCTTGGCATTTTTACCGTTATCAGCCGATTCTCTTACAGGATCCTGAGACGGATTCAGATCAAGGTCAGAGGTGTTAAAAACGGTGAAGAAGTCACGAGAGTAATGGTTGTCGGAGCAGGCAGTGCTGCAGATATTCTGATCCATGAGATCAAGTCCAGTCTGCATTTAAACCTCGATCCGGTCTGCATCATTGATGATGACAAAAAGCTTAAAGGAAGAACTCTCAGAGGTATCAACATCGTAGGCACTACGGAAGACATTCCCGACGCCGTAAAGAAATACGACATAGGTGAGATCATCATCGCTATGCCTTCCGTTTCCAAGAGAAGGATAGCGGAGATCACGAACATATGTAACTCGACGGGCTGTATCATCAGAACCCTGCCGGGAGTGTATCAGCTGGTAAATCAGGAAGTATCGGTTTCAAAACTCAGACCTGTCGAGATCGAGGACCTTTTGGGAAGAGAAGCCGTTAAGGTTGACATTGACAGGATCAACGGCTTTTTGGAAAAACAGACTGTTTTGGTCACGGGCGGCGGCGGCTCCATCGGATCCGAGCTCTGCAGACAGATCGCAGCGGCAAACCCCGGCAGACTTATTATTTTCGATATATATGAAAACAATGCATATGACATCCAGCAGGAACTTAAAATGACCAATCCCAATCTGACACTGACGGTATTGATCGGTTCTGTCAGAGATGTTTCGAGAGTTGAGTCGGTTTTTGAAACCTATCGTCCGAACATTGTTTTCCATGCGGCTGCACATAAGCATGTGCCTCTCATGGAGGATTCTCCGAATGAAGCCGTGAAGAACAACGTATTCGGTACTTTGAATGTTGCAAGAGCGGCAGACAAATATGGCGCTCAAAGATTTGTTCTGATCTCTACAGACAAGGCGGTCAATCCCACAAACGTGATGGGAGCATCCAAACGTATGTGCGAGATGATCATTCAGGCGTATTCGAGAATGTCAAAGACAAAGTTTGCGGCTGTCAGATTCGGAAATGTACTTGGCAGTAACGGTTCCGTAATACCGCTTTTCAAGAAGCAGATCAGCGCGGGAGGACCTGTTACGGTAACACATCCCGATATCATAAGATACTTTATGACTATTCCCGAAGCGGTTTCACTGGTTCTTGAAGCCGGAGCATATGCAGGGAACGGAGAGATCTATGTTCTGGATATGGGACAACCTGTAAAGATTGCAGATCTTGCGGAAAATCTTATAAGACTTTCCGGATATGTCCCTAATGAAGACATAATGATCGAGTACACGGGACTTCGTCCGGGAGAAAAGCTCTATGAGGAGAGACTCATGGATGAAGAAGGGCTTGAGAAGACGGAAAATAATCTGATCTCTGTGGCTAAACCCATTGAAATGAATGATCGGCTTTTCTTTGAAAAGCTTGATAAGATTTACGGGGATGCGTACTCTGAGGGCGAGGACATCAGGACTTGCATATCGGAGATCGTGCCCACATACAAGGCAGACAAATAATACAGCGAAAGAGGGACATCTTATATGTGCGGAATCATAGGTTTTACAGGATATATAGATGCGAAGGAAGTCCTGCTCAACGGACTTGCGGAGCTTGAATACAGGGGATATGACAGTGCGGGCGTTGCGGTTTTTACCGATAAGGGAGTTGAGACCTTTAAGAATGTGGGAAAAGTAGCGGCGCTCAGAAATGAGATACCTGCCGGAGTTGAAAGCTCCTGCGGTATCGGACACACCAGATGGGCTACACACGGCGGAGTAACCAAAACCAATGCCCATCCTCATACCTGCGGAAAGGTTACTCTGATACACAACGGTATCATTGAAAATTATCACGAATTGGCGGCAGAACTCAAAAACGGCGGAAGGATCCCTCAGTCCCAGACCGATACGGAAGTAGCTGCCATGCTTTTGGATTCACTTTACACGGGAGATGCTTATGAAGCTATTTCCGAAGCTGTAAAAAGGCTCACGGGAGCATATGCCTTCTGCATAATGTTCGAAGATCAGAAGGACGTGATCTATTGCATCAGAAAAGGCAGCCCTTTGGTTGCATGTATGGCAGAAGAAGGCGCGGTCATCGCTTCGGATATGGTGGCACTGCTCAAGTACTCAAAGGAGTATTTTGTGCTTCCTGAATTTAACATCGCTAAGCTTACAAAGAATTCCATCATGGTGACGGATCTGTACGGAAACACCGTTACACCCACCATGCTTTCCGTTAATTGGGACATGTCCGCGGCTCAGAAAAACGGCTTTAAACATTACATGCTGAAGGAGATCCACGAACAGCCCGAATCCGTAAAGCTCACTGTTCGTCCCCGAATCAAGAGAGAAAACGGTGCGGTTCTTCCGGATTTCAGTGAAGACAAGGTTCCCGACGAACTTTTCCTCAATGCGGGAAAGATCGTGATAACCGCCTGCGGAACCGCTATGCACGCGGGACTTGTGGGAAGAGTATTGATAGAGAAGATGATCAGGGTGCCGGTTTCTGTGGAGATCGCATCCGAATTCAGATACGCAGATCCGATTGTTGACGAAAAGTCGTTGGTGATCGTCGTTTCCCAGTCCGGAGAAACTGCCGACACGCTTGCTGCTTTGAGACTTGCAAAGGAAAAAGGCGCAAAGACATTGGCAATCGTTAACGTAAAGGGCAGTTCCATAGCGAGAGAGGCGGACTACTGCATGTACACCCATGCGGGGCCGGAGATCGCAGTGGCAAGCACAAAGGCCTATACTGCGCAGCTGGCTGTGTTCTACCTGATCGCCTGCCGTTTTGCTCTTGCTACCGGAAAGTTTGACAAAGAACAGGCTACTGAGTTTATGAATGAGCTGGAAGCAGTTCCGGAAAAGATCGAAAAGATCCTCGAAGAAAGAGGTGTGATCAAGGAACTCAGTAAGCGCCTTACACCCGCAAGAGACCTTTTCTTTATCGGAAGAGGCCTGGACTACGCACTTTCCTGTGAGGGCTCGATCAAACTCAAGGAGATCACTTACATTCATTCCGAGGCCTATGCCGCGGGTGAACTTAAACACGGAACACTTTCGCTCATCACCGGCGGTACTCCCGTTATAGCATTGGGAACTCAAAAGGCAGTTTTCCCGAAACTTATCTCAAATGTCAAAGAAGTACGTGCAAGAGGTGCTATGGTAATCCTTGTGACAAACGGCGCAAATACCGATGACATGGAAAAGGGGATCTGCGATGAACATCTGGTGATACCGGCATGTAAGGATGAGTTTGCGCCTTTTCTGGCTGCGATCTATCTTCAGCTCATTGCTTACTACACATCTTCTTACAGAGGACTTGATGTGGATCAGCCCAGAAATCTGGCTAAGTCCGTAACCGTTGAGTGATTAAAAGTTATTTTATATATTTTATTCTTACTTTATTTCATTTTTGCTTGAGAGGTTGTATTATTTTAAACAGTTCCAAAGGGAATATTTGATTCGAAAAGAAAAAGCGGATTAATTGTCCGCTTTATTCTTGTCTATTGGCTTGTGAAAGAGGTTTAAAATGCAGATCGGTAACAAAAAGACCACGTTGAAGGACAACGCGGCTCTGTATACCCATGAATCGGATGGGCTTACGGAAAAAGAAAAATTCAAATCCTTACATGGAAGAAAGAAATGGATACAATTCAGAGACTACTACCTTTTAAAGATCATTGCGGTAGTCTGTGTTCTGGCCTTTGTTGTATCGCTTCTCGTAACAGTGTTCAGTCCTAAGCCCGAAATAGTTTTCTATGCGGCGATCAGCGACTACGTTCTTGATTATACGGAAGTCGAAGAGATGCAGAAGGAGTTTGAAGAATACATTACTCTGGATACGGAAAACGAAGAGACCATGTTTGACAGTTCATTCTTTTTCTTAAGCGACGAAATGGCTTCAATGCAAAAATACGCTGTTTATGTTGCGGTCGGACAGATCAGTGTGTCTGTCATGCCTCAGTCGGTTTACGACAAGCTGGTGGTAAACCGCTACTTTAAGCCATTATCGGAAGCTTTATCCACAGACCTGTATCTGAAGCTCTCCGACAGGTTCGTAATGAGCGCGACAGCTGATGAGGACGGCAATCTGATACCGGATTCGGAAAAAGCCTATGGCATTTGTCTGGACGGAACAAGATTCTTCCCGGAGGGAAAGCTGTCAGAGCCTGTGATACTAACTATTTGCCCGGCTTGGGAAAACAATGAGATCTGCTCCGACTATATCGAATTTCTTTTGAAATAATCTTTGCAGTTTCAATATAAAAGATATATAATAAAGGTGTATGCCTAGCATACGCCTTTTTTCGTACAATTTTTTAGAAATCGGAGGGCTTTATGACCGACAATCAATCAGATTTTTCAAACAGGGGAAATGGTTTAGACAGAAGACAAAAGAACATTATCATGATCGCCGTTTTGGCTGTCGTGGTGGCTGTTCTGATCATAGTAGCGATCTTTGGAATTACCAAATTGATCAAAAACAGAAATAATGCAAATGTAACACCCGTGGCTACACCCACACCCGTGGAAACGGTGAAATTGACACCTACAACGCCGCCTGCTTTCACACCGACCGTCACACCGACTGCGGCACCGACTGCGACACCGGCTGTAACGGAAAAACAGACTCCGACACCGGAGGTAAAAGCTACTGCAACACCTACACCCACAGTGGCTCCCACAAAAGCACCCACGGCGACACCCACTACCGCACCTGTGAATAATAAGATCACGGCGGATCAGGGCTACAAGATCCTTTGCTCTTACAGCAAAGAGTCGCTCAGTATTGCAAAAAATGTTACGGAGTACAAAGCTTCCTACGACTCCTCGACTACGCTCATAAACGGTTTAAACTGCTATCGCTACAATCTCTCCGAAACGGTGGACGGCAAAGTACGTAACCGCGGAGAATTCTATATTTCGGACGACGGAAAGTCATGTTTTGTTGAAGACATCGAAACGGGAACCTTTGTCCCGCTTCCTCAAGGCTGATCGGATTAATCTCGGAGTGCTATGAAAGAAAAGATTGAGAGACTTTCAAAAGGAATATTCGAATATGAACAACCGGAAATCATTCTCTCTCAGGATGTTTTGAACATATTCATCAGTGAGGGCGAAGTACAGACCGGTTCCTTTGTCATCTCAAATTCTGCCAACACTTCAATGAAAGGACTTCTTTACAGTTCTTCACAGATCCTGGAATTGGGAAGTAAGAGCTTTAACGGCGTTATGAATGAGATCACCTTCAAGGTCAACTGCCTGCACATGGAGCAAGGGGAGAGGACAGAGGGGAGGATCGACATTGTTTCTGACTGCGGCGAGCAGCAGCTTCCTTTCACGATTTCGGTTTTGGGAACCACCTGCAGGAGTTCCATCGGAAGGATCAACAACTTTTTCAGTTTTCAAAGCCTTGCCCAGGCCAATTGGAACGAAGCTTTGGAGCTTTTCTCGGGAAAAGCGTTTTACGATGCGGTCATCAAAAACGATGACGAGCTTAAAGGCATATATCAGGCGCTTGAGTCTTCACCCGACAGAAACATGGCGATGGAGGAATTTCTTTATTCCAGAAAGAAGAAAGCGGAATGCAGCTTCTTCGTCGGAACCTCCGAGATCTCACTTGAAACGGATCCCATCAGCTTCATGGAAAAGATCGCCATCACCAAAAGTGCGTGGGGCTATCTCAAGCTTCGGGTGGAAACAGACTCGCCCCACATCATTCCGGCAAAAAAAGTCATAGAAAACAGCGATTTCATTAACGGTCGCTTTGAACTCAGAGTGATCTCCAATCTGGAGGGGCTTAAGCCCGGCATAAGACATTACAGCATCAGGATCTACAACGCTCTTCATGAGGTTGTCATTCCCGTAACCTACAAGATCAGGGGTGAGGACGACAAGAAAAAAGAGAGAGATCTGGCTGTAAAGAAATACATTCTGAGCCTGGCGGATCATCTGGTCGGTTTCCATTGCGGAAGGATACCGCTCACGGATTTCGTGACGGAATCCATCAGACTTTCAGAGGCACTGATGCTCCTTATAGACAGAGAACTGAGCCTCAGAGCCAAGGATGAAGATAAACTGATCTCCTTAAGAGACAAGATCGGTGTCTACAGAGCATTTCTTGCTACATTTGAATCCCACAGCCCCATGGTTGACGACATCATTTCGTCTGCTCTTTTGAAAAAAAGAGAGTACGAGAACAGCGACAGCGTTCTTTACTCCTGCATTCTCTACATTGAGGCGAAGCTCGCAAAAGATCCCGAAGCAGTGAGAGCAAATGCGGAAAGCATTAGAGCGACATTTGAGAGAAAGAGTGACAATGCGCTGCTTCTCATGATGTACATGGACCTTGAGCCCAGACTAAAAGACAACTTTAAACTCAGATACGAGTACGTCAGGGAACTTTTGGAAGCAGGAAGCAACAGCGCCCTTCTCTTAAGCGAAGCGGGACTCATCCTGAAGAATAATCCCGAGCTTCTTACGAGAGGCGACAGAACGGAGTGCCGCATCCTTCTTTTCATGATCGGTAACGGCATTTTAAACGAGAGAGTTATGCTGGAATTTGTCTATTGCTCAAAGGACAACGGAGACTGCGGGAAATTGCAGCTTCTGGTGCTCCAAAAGCTGCATGATGAGAGCGACGACAAGGAGCTTCTTGCAAGCATATGCAATAAGGTTGTTCAGGCGGACCTGAGGGACACCAAGTATCACGTCTATTTTAAAGAGGCGGTGGCAGCTCAGCTCAGCCTTGTCAATATTTTTGAGTATTACATGTACACCTACGGGGACAATTCCGATGAAAGCATAGAGCAGCCTGTACTTCTCTATTTTGGCTATAATTCGGCCTTACCCGAGGACAGAACGGCGGTTCTCTATGCCAACGTGATAAAAAACAAGGAAGAGAACAAAGCCATTTACAGGGCCTACCTGAAAAACATCGAGCAATTTGCCGTAAATTCCGTTAAAAGCGGTAAGATCGACAAAACGCTTGCTGTGATCTACGCGGATGTTTTGAACAGAGAGCTCCTGGATGCCACGCTTGCGGACTTCGTTCCCGACATCCTCTTCACTTACAGAGTGGACGTGGAGAGCGGACGCTTTAAGGATGTGGTGGTTACAAACGCTCAGGAATCCGCAGACAGAAGATATCCTCTGATCGACGGTCATGCTGATGTACTTCTCTACACAGACTCGTGCATATGCTGGCTGGAAGACTCCGATGGCAACAGATACCTTTTGGGTGATCAGGGCAAGTGCATGCGTTACCTGCACATGCAGGATATGCTCGGAAACTGCTATGATGCGGGATCACAGAACCCAAGACTTTTACTCTACATGTGGGAGAAAAACCTGCAGTACAATCAGAGTGAGGATTCCTACATTGCTCTTCAGAAGCAGATCTCGGGGATCAAGACACTTAAGCCCGAGGTTGCAAACGTTTGCTTTTACAATCTTGCGGAGTACTATTACGATAATTATGAGGGCGAACTTCTGGAAGCCTATCTCGCAGACGTGGACATCAGTCTGCTGAATGCAGCTCAGCGCACGAAGATCATCGAACTCATGATCGTAAGAGACATGTACGACAAGGTGATCAGCTATGTAAGGGAATTCGGATGCGAGAATCTGGCCTTAAAACGACTTTCCAAGCTTTGTCTGCACGCCATTGAGGCGCCGATTGCGGAAACGGACAGAGAGAGCATAGTGGCTATGAGCCATTTTGCGTTCAGAAACGGAAGTGTTGACGACAGACTCTTAAAGTTCATCGTTGACAACTTTAACGGCACGACGCTTGAAATGTACGAGATCTGGAATGCGGCAAAAGAGGCAAATCTTGACACCTTAAAGCTTGAAGAAAATCTTCTGGCTCAGATCCTGTTTACGGAAAGCTACGTGGAAAACACATTTGCCGTATTTAAGAGCTACTACTTTAAAAACAACAATCGTAAGCTCGTAAGAGCTTTCATTTCCTACACCGCTTACAAATACTTTGTTTGCGAACGGGTTACGGAGAACGAATTTTTTGATATCCTGAGGGCGGATCCTTCGCTGGAAAACAGCCGTATCGGAATTTTGGCACTTCTCAAGCATTACAGCGAGAAAGAAGTACTGACGCCTTCGGAAAAGGAGTTTGCGGACACACACATCCGACAGCTCCTTCAAAAGAAAGTCTTTTATGCGTTTTTCAAGGATTTCGGAAACAAGCTTTCGTTACCGGAAAGTATGCTTGAAAAATGTTATATAGAATACAGGACGAATCCCAATAAGATGGTTTACATCCATTACTCCTACGATAAGGGAAAGGAGTTTGCGGTGGAAGTAATGCCCGATGTGGGCTATGGCATCTTTACAAAGGAGTTCATTCTGTTCTACGGAGAGGTTCTTCAATACTTTATTACCGAAACCGACGGTGAAAGCGAAGAGATCACAGAAAGCAAGTCGATCACCTATCTTGAGGATCCTTCGGAAGGAGGTTCGGCAACGAAATATGACAAGATCAACAACATCCTGATAGCTGCGGAGCTGAAGGATGATAAGACGGTGCTGCAGTATCTTGAGCAGTATTACCTTACGGAATATGCTGTTAAAAGACACTTCAGACCGATCTGACGCACTATGTTTAAATCACTATAAGATCAGGGGTTAAGAGATGGCTTCATTAGTACTTGGAATGGATTTTTACGAAAAAGAGGTATATGTAGGCCTTTGGAACGAGGAAGAACGTTGTACCAAAAGCTTTAACGTGCCTGCCAAATCAGATGGCGAGCATATACCTCTTTTTGTCGTACCCACGAGTAAAGAGACTTTTATCGCAGGTCATGAAGGCATTGCTTACAGTATTCGAGAGGGATGTAACGGGGTTTCGCTTCTTTACGGAAAGAATGTAAAGGAAAGAGTTGAAGTCAACGGGATGGAGTTCGGGATCTCCGAGCTTTTGGCAGGCTTCATCGGAGACATTTTGACGGCTGTCAGAAAATGCTATGCGGGAGCGGCTTTTTCCAGGATCTGTATTACCGGCGAAAGAATGAATCCCGAAGACAGCAGAAGACTTTCCGATGCGCTCATGAGACTTGGTTACGGTAAAGAAAGATTTTTCATAATAAATCATGCCAATGCTTTTTTGAGATACATGGTAAGTTCCGATGAGATCCGCAGAAGACAGCGCTCGGTTACCATAGATACGGATTCCTTCGGAAGTGAGGTCTACTTTTACAATCCCGCTGACAGAGGAATGGGCTTCCCGGCTTACATCGAGCGACTCGAAGCCTCTCCCGCTTTAAATGTTGAGCTTTATGAGATCACCGACGAAGAAAAAAGAAAAGAAGCCTTTGAAGACGTTGTCAGCTATGTAATGAAACAGGACAGGAACATTAATTGTCTGTACGTGACCGGCCGGATAGCGGAGGATGAAAGGATCAAGGATGTGCTCAGAAGGTACGCTTCTGCCAGCCTTAAGATCTTTTCGGGACAGAACCTCTACTCCTCAGGAGCCTGCTATCGGGCTGTAGATGAGAAGCTGAAAGACGGTATCCTCTGCGACGGAGAAGTTTTCCACACGGTTTCCGTTGAGGGCTATAAGGATGCGGTAATAGACGGGATAGCACTGATCAATGCAGGGTGTCCCTTAAGCCGGGCGAAGGGCAGGATCTATCTGATCCCCGACAATTCCGATAAGATCGTATTCAGGATCAGAGATCTGAGAAACGGTCATTCCGAGGCTGTGAATTTTCCGCTTGACGGACTGATCCACAGGGAGAACAGAACCAACAGACTTGAGATCACGGTCTGGTTTCCGGACATTAAGACATTGGTGATCAAAGTGCGCGACCTGGGCTTCGGAGAAATCTATCCCGCAAGCTACAGAGTCTGCGAACAAACGATAATGCTTTAAAGGAACATTCATATGGGTAAAATGATCGTTACCGAGGGTAACTACTCGAAAAAACCATATTATTTAAAAAATTCGAAACTCAGCATACATTCCATAGAGGAGCTTTGCTATTGCATCACCAAAAACCCGGAACTCTGCGAGGACTTCCTTTATGATAAGGATCTGGCGCTGTTCATAGACGAGGAACTGGGACTTAAAGAACGTGGCAACCTTCTTGCGGATTGTATTGAAAGGGATGCACCGTTAAAGGATCTTGTAACTGTATGCTTTTGTTCCTGCGATTACCTGGTCCGTGAAGAGATCGAGGATTTTCTTGAGGAGCTTTCCAGATCCGAGCGAAGTGAAAAATGGATCAGGATCAGAAACAAAGCAGACAGCTATCTGAGCCATGAAAATTACAAAAATGCGGTGATCAATTACAGAAGTCTGGTAAAAGATGCCGGAAGCCTTGGGATCACAAGCGAAAACCTGGGAGACATCTATCACAATATGGGGATCGCTTTCCTCCACACGGAAGGCTTCGAAACGGCAGCGGAATGCTTCAGGCTGGCATATGAAAGAAACAACAGAGAGGAGTCTTTGAAATCCTATCTTCTTTCTCTTAAATTCGGGGAGAAGAATGATGATTACAGAACGGCACTTGATGTTTATAATATTTCCGAAGAAACAACGGATTGGCTTAAAAATGCCGTGTTTCATACGGAACTTGAGGCTTCCGACGAAGCTGAGCTCTATGAACTCAGGGAGGCGGAAAAGCTTTTGAAAAACGGTCGAGTGTCTGATTTTTACGACACCGTGGCAAAGATGACCGAGGAAATGAAGGAACAGTACAGAAAATACAACGAGTAAAAGAAACGGACGGATATGGGACTTTTCAGCTTTTTCAAAAAAAGAAAAGTGAAAAATGAACCTGAGAAAGATGTCAGGACCACCCGAGTGAGCGAAGAAGCGCTTGCGGACAGACAGGTGAGAATGGCCTTTTTGGAGGGCAATTGTGAGATCATCCAGGCTGCCGACAGGCAGATCCTCGAGTCGCGTAAAGAATACGATGTGGTGACCAGTTACCTTTCGGACATTCAGAAGATCGATGCGGTGGGACAGGAAGAAAGAAAAGAGATCAACGAAAGTGCCAACAGGATCATAAATCTGAACAAGGAAAGGGAGGCAATGACTCACACGCCGCCCAAGATCACCATTGCCCAGAGATACGCCATCGAGCAGGATGAAGAAAACATTTTATCCGAGATCAAAAAACTCAGCGAAAATGAGGCGTACAAAGGACTGGTGGAAAAGGATCTGAGTGTCCTTGAAAATGAGAGAGATGCCTTGGACGGTTTGATCACAAACGAGATCTCCAAGACCGAATTTAACAGAAGGCTGCTGATCGTGGCAACGATATTTATCGGACTTGCGCTGGCCTTTTTAATATATGCCCGAGTCATTATGAAGGCGGACATTACATTGGTGTTTGCCCTTGTGGTGCTTTTCGGAGCGCTTTGTGCGGGCTACTTTTTCCTGGTGCACAGAAAGACAGTAAGGGAACTTAAGGAAAACGAGGCAAAGCTTGGCAGAGCCATTACTCTGATCAATAAGACAAAGATCAAGTACGTGAATGTCACAAACGTGCTGGATTACAATTACGAAAAGTATCACGTCACGGGAGCTTCGGATCTGAGCTTTAACTGGAAAGAGTACAACCGTATTCTGGAAGAGGAAAAAAGATTCCAGAAGGCGGAGCAGCTGATCGATTTTTACGATAACGATCTGAAGACAAGGCTCAAAGCGTGCGGTGTTGCAGACACAGGCATATGGGTCTACCAGTGCGAAGCATTGGTGGATGCGGGTGAAATGGTGGAAGTTCGCCACAGATTAAACGTGAGACGCCAAAAACTCAGAAAGGCCATTGATTTTAACAACCAACAGAAAAAGAGTGCCGTTCTGGCTCTCAGAAGTTTCGTTATAAAGCACAAAGAATACGAGTTTGAGACCAAAATGGTTATGGAAAGGTACGGATTGACGAATCAGTGAACCTTTGTTAAAATATTTACTTTAGTCGGTCAAAGAGTGAAATGGCCGAGATTAAAAAGAAAAAGATTTTCTTGAAAGGATTAATATATGAACAAGGAACTTGAAAAAAACTACGATCCCAAACAGATAGAGGATCGACTGTACAAAAAATGGATTGATAACAAATACTTCCATGCGGAACCCGACCCGAAGAAGAAACCCTTCACCATCGTTATTCCGCCGCCGAACATTACAGGACAGCTTCACATGGGACATGCCCTGGACAACACAATGCAGGACATTCTCATCAGATACAAGAGAATGCAGGGCTATAATGCACTTTGGCAGCCCGGTACAGACCATGCTTCCATCGCCACGGAAGTAAAGATCATTGAAACATTAAAAAAAGAAGGCATAGACAAGCACGATCTCGGAAGAGAAGGCTTCTTAAAGAGAGCTTGGGAGTGGAGAGCTCAGTATGGCGGAAGGATCGTTGAGCAGCTTAAAAAGCTCGGCTCCTCATGCGATTGGGACAGAGAACGTTTCACTATGGACGAAGGCTGTAACAAGGCCGTTGAGGAAGTTTTTGTAAATCTTTACAAAAAAGGTATGATCTACAAGGGTTCCAGGATCGTAAACTGGTGCCCTGTTTGCAAAACATCCATTTCGGATGCGGAAGTTGAATACGAAGATCAGGCAGGACATTTTTGGCACATCAAGTATCCTCTTGTAGAAGAGGACGGAAGCATCAGTAAGACACGCTTCCTTGAATTTGCCACCACGAGACCTGAGACAATGCTCGGAGATACGGCGGTTGCGGTAAATCCCGATGACGATCGTTACAAGGACATTGTAGGCAAATTTGTATGGCTTCCCTTTGTTGACAGAAAGATCCCTATCATTGCGGATCCTTATGTTGAAATGGATTTCGGAACAGGTGTTGTTAAGATCACACCCGCTCACGACCCCAATGACTTTGAAGTAGGAAAGCGTCACAATCTGCCTGAGATCAACATTTTAAACGATGATGCCACCATCAATGAGAACGGCGGTAAGTTTAACGGAATGGACAGATACGCTGCCCGTGAACGGATCGTTAAGGAATTGGACGAGATGGGACTTCTTGTTCGCATCGAGGACTATTCTCACAATGTAGGTACTCATGATCGCTGCAAGACTACAGTAGAGCCTCTTATCAAGAAGCAGTGGTTCGTAAAGATGGACGAGCTCATCAAGCCTGCGGTTGATGCGATCAAGAACGGCGAGATCAAGCTCATTCCCGAGAGAATGGAAAAAACCTACTACAACTGGACCGATAACATCAAGGACTGGTGCATTTCACGTCAGCTTTGGTGGGGGCACAGAATTCCCGCTTATTATTGTGCAGACTGCGGAGAGATCATTGTTGAGAAGACAGAGAATGCTCCTCACAAATGTCCCAAGTGCGGTGGCACAAATTTGACACAGGATCCTGATACACTTGATACATGGTTTTCATCCGCTCTTTGGCCTTTCTCGACATTGGGATGGCCGGATAAGACGGAGGACCTCAAGTACTTCTATCCTACGGATGTTCTTGTTACGGGCTATGACATCATTTTCTTCTGGGTAATCAGAATGATCTTCTCCGGATACGAGAATATGGGCGAAAAGCCTTTTAACACCGTTCTTTTCCACGGACTTGTAAGAGATTCGCAGGGAAGAAAGATGAGTAAATCTCTCGGAAACGGTATCGATCCCCTTGACGTCATTGACAAGTACGGAGCAGATGCTCTCAGATTTACGCTTATTACGGGAAACGCACCCGGAAATGATATGCGTTTTTATTGGGAAAGAGTTGAGGCCAGCAGAAATTTTGCAAACAAAGTTTGGAATGCTTCACGTTTCATCATGATGAACATGAGCCAGATGGAAGAGGCAGGTCTGGACTGCAAGAGTACGGACATTGACCTTAAGAACCTTGAAGATGCGGATTGCTGGATCCTTTCCAAGCTTAACACATGCATTAAAGAAGTTACTCAGAACCTTGATGCTTTTGAACTGGGTGTTGCCGCTCAAAAGATCAACGATTTCATCTGGGATGATTTCTGCGACTGGTACATTGAGATGGTTAAACCCCGCCTCTACGGCGACAATGCCGATTCCAAGATCGCTGCCATGTGGACACTCAGACACGTACTCACAGATGCTTTGAAGCTGTTGCATCCTTATATGCCTTTTGTTACGGAAGAGATCTTCTGCACACTTAAGGAAGCCGAAGGAACACTGGCAACAAACGAATCCGTAATGGTTTCCGAATGGCCCGTTTACGATGAGAAGTTTGCTTTTGAGAAGAAGGTAACTGCCATCGAAATGATCAAGGAAGCAGTAAAGGGTATCAGAGATGTGAGAACATCCATGAATGTAGCACCCAGCCGTAAGGCAGAGGTTTTTGTTGTATCATCCGACAAGGCTGTCAGAGATATTTTTGAAGAAAATAAGACTTTCTTCGCAGTTCTCGGATACGCTTCGGATGTGATCGTTAAGGAAGATAAGACAGGCATTGCGGATGATGCGGTTTCGGCCGTTCTTCCTCAGGCTGTTGTTTACATTCCTTTTGCGGAACTGGTTGACATTGACAAGGAGCTGGAGCGACTTGCCAAGGAAAAGGGACGATTGACCGGTGAGATCAAGAGATGCGAAGGCATGCTCGCAAATCAGAACTTCATTTCCAAAGCACCCGAAAGCAAGATCAATGAAGAAAAGGGCAAGCTTGAGAATTACAGAAGTATGATGGCAAAGGTGGAAGAGAGGATCAAGGCTCTTTCAAAGTGATACCGGTACAACGGAGGGCTTAGATGATCGATTACGAAGAGGAAATTAAAAAATTCCAACCCAGCCTTGAGATAGAAGAGGCGGAGGAAGCAATTTTCCACAATGACATGACGGATATTGCGGATGTCATAGAAAAACTTTCCGGACCTAAGGGGGCCAAGAAACAATGAATTGTCCGAGATGCGGTTACAAGATCGTCGGACATCGCCGCAGGTGCGAGAATTGCGGTCAGGACCTGAGACCTTACGAGAGTTTGAGAAAACTCTCCAACAAGCTTTACAATGAAGGGCTTGCGGAGGCACAGGTCAGGAACCTTTCGGGAGCCTGTGACAAATTGAAAAGAAGCCTGGAATACAATAAAGAAAACATTGACGCACGGAATCTCCTGGGGCTTGTGTATTACGAGCTGGGAGAAACCGTGGCTGCCATTGTTGAATGGGTTATCAGTACCAATATTTCAAAAAACGATAATCCGGCAGATGCTCTTCTGGAAAAAGTCCAGGGGGATGCAAATGAATTTCGGGAAGCGAAGTCGGCGGTTAAAAAATTTAATATTGCTTTGGATATGGCAAAGCAGGGCAACGACGATCTCGCAATGATGCAGCTTAAAAAGGTTACAGCACTCAATGATCATTACGTTCGCGCATTTCTGCTGCTTTCTCTTTTACAGATCAAGCACGGGGAATATGAAAACGCCAAGAAGAACCTGAAAAGAGTTCTGAAAGTTGACGTGGGTAATCTGGATGCCAGAAGATACATGAACGAACTCAGAAAAGTGGCGGGAGAAAAGGGGAAACCCGAAGGCCCGTACAAAAATGATTCGGGTAACGAAACGGACAGTCCTTTCGGAATCTCAAAGGGAACGCCCTATCGTGAGGACAAACCGAATTTCGTGGCGTTTGTTACGTTCTTTATCGGAGCTGTTATCGGAGTGCTGGCTATCTACTTTTTTGCTGTGCACGGGATCAGAGCCAAACTGGTGGCGGAAAATGCCGAAGAAACAAGGAAACTGGGAACCCAGATCTCGGATCTTACGGCTAAGAATTCTTCACTTGAAAGCGAAAAATCCATACTTGAAGGCAGAGTTTCGGATCTGAGCAGCGAACTGCTTTACGAAAAGAAGCTGAATGCCGTTAACTATGTTGAGTTTATCAATCTTTGCGCCGAATTCGACGAGATCAGAAACAATGTCGCTGAACCGGCCAAAGCGTCATATGAGGCCTACCTTAAAGAAAAGGAGGCCGCAAAAGAGGCTGAAAAGAGCCCTGAAAACGTAACGGAAAACGGTACGGAAGAGGGGACAGACACTGCGAATGTGCCGGCAGAAGTAACCGATGCCGAACCGGCAGAAGAAACCAAGGAAGAACCCGAGAAATGCTTCGGTGATTTCCTGACAGATGAGCAGAGTGACAGAATAGAAGCCTTTTACAACAATCTCCTTGAGTTCGACATCGGGCTTGCGGGAGACAATGCGAACATTCTCCGTTTGCATGAAGAAATGAAAAAATACATTTCCGAGATAATTAAAATGCAGGAAAATGTTCAACCGTAAATTTTTTTTCGATTTCACTTTTCCCGGAGGGAAAAAATGCCGACAATAATTTATGTGATGATATTTATCTTGCTCGGGATCTTTCTGATATATGCCTGGGCCGTCATGCCAAGCATGTTCCGCAAAAATAAGAGAAAACCTTTTATGGGGCATTACTATGCGCACAGAGGCTTTCACGACAATGCGGGAGATGCACCCGAAAACTCGATCCCTGCTTTTAAAAAAGCAGTGGAAGAAGGATACGGCATAGAACTGGATGTGCAGCTTACAAAGGACGAAAAGGTCGTGGTCTTTCATGACAATGATCTGAAAAGAGTTTGCGGAGTTGATGCGCCGGTCAATTCAAAGACTTACGATGAACTGACGGAGCTTTGCATCTGTTCTTCGGGAGAAAAGATCCCGTTGTTTGAAGATGTTTTAAAAACGATCGACGGAAAGGTTCCGATGATCGTTGAAATAAAAATGGTCAATGCGAAAACAAGAGTTTGCGAGCTGGCCAATGAATTACTTCTAAAGTATAAAGGACTTTATTGTGTGGAATCATTCCATCCGGCGGCTGTCAGGTGGTTCATGAAACACAGACCCGAGCTACTGAGAGGGCAGCTTTCGAGTAATTTTGCAAAAGATAAAGGAAAAAAAGAAAACCTCGGAGAATTTGCGGTTCATTTTCTTATTACCGATTTCTTTTGCAGACCTGATTTTGTGGCTTACTCCTGTGATCATCCGGATAACCTCGGATTTCACATGGCCAAACTCTTCGGAGCGCTTCCCGTCGCATGGACGGTGAAATCTCCCGAGAAACTCGCGGAGATTGAAAAAAAGTACAAATTGTTCATTTTCGAGGGCTTCAGGCCTGAGGAAGTGGATTAGATCGATCAAAACGGAACGGGACATGAAGGAGACTGAAAAAAAGAACACGCCTTACGAGCGAGAGGTAAAAAAAAGAAGACTGATACTTGAAATTCTGATTTTGATCTTTACCCTTTTGCTTGG
>JAILNG010000079.1 GCA_024691875.1 Lachnospiraceae bacterium
CCGCAAAAGCAAGACTTGTCAAAAGGCATTTTTTAATGTTTGTCATTCTGACTTCAAGCAAAAATGAGTAAACCAAATAAGCGCCCCAGAAAAAGACTAAGATTTCAATGATTCTCCAGACCATAATCAAGTTCTCCCCATTGCAAGATTCACAAGAAACTTCTTTCTGTCCTCCATGATCTTCTTTTTAAAGGTACGACCGATGGGGATCTTGCATCCGTTATTCATGGTAATGACATCACCGACGATCTCCTCGATCCGGCCAAGGTTTACGAGATAGGATTTATGACATCGTAAAACATTGGTCATGAACATCTTTTTTTCCACCTCCTTAAGACTCTCGTCCGTAAGGATCCTTTTTTCGCCCATGACCAGTGTCGAATAATTTCCTTCAGCTTCCGCAAAATCAAGATCATCCAGAGCAAAGATCTTCTCCTCGCCGCAGACTTTGATCAATACATTTACGTTTTCTCCGCTTTCTTTAATAGCTATCTCTATATACTTTCCTATGTTTTGATAAGGAGCGGGCTTGCCTTCAAAGCCCAAGGTTCTGATGCTCACGGTTTCGATCTTGCTTTCTTCATGGCTTGTGGCAAAAACCACACGCCACACTTTTTTACCGCTTTCCAGTTTCTGAAGAAGTTCGACTCCGCTCATACCCGGCATTTCAATGTCTAAAAACAAAAGGAGCATTTTTTCTCCCTTGTATTCCATTACCTGCTTTGCGGATGCAAAAAGGAGACAGGTACACTCTATACCTATCTCCTTGCAGTATTTTTCGCACTTGCTTTTTATGTCGTTCCTGTAAAAATCTTCGTCATCACAGATACCGATGTAAAACATTTCAGATCTCCCCTTCCGAAACATAACAACATGCCACTATTCAATTTTATCACGTCAAATCGCCAAAGTCAAGCTTGGGAGATCACATCACTTTCTACCGATTTCATACGGTTATGACGATAATAGAGACCCGCAGCAACAGCCCCCGCCGTCAGGCCCAGGGTGGCAAATCTTATCCCCCAAAGCACGGCCTCATCCGCAGATGCGTATTTCGTTGCTATGTAATAGCTGCTTGAGGGTAAGGGAAATTGGTATTCTATGGCGATACTAATCAGATTGTATATTAAATGAACAATGATACAAACCGCAATATTCTTATATTTCACATAGTAAGCCGTAAGAACAAGGCTCAACAGGAACATGGGCAAAAACTTTACAATGCTCATGTGTGAGAGTGCAAATAAGAGACTGCAGAAAACGATCATCACAGTTTCGTTATACTTCTTACGCATCCGGCTTTCCGTCATTTTCCTGAAGAAGGCTTCTTCTCCCACTGCCGGAACAATGATGTAGGACAGAACTATAAGAAGGCTTTCCTGAGCTGAGGGTGTGGCGTTGTATCTGTTAATGAGCGCCGCATCATCGGTTATTGCTATCCTGATCAGATCCACTCCGTCAAAAAACATATAATTGCAAAAAGCCAAAGCCATGCATATAAATCCGCAAGCCACTGCTGCCGTCCAATTTTTCGGTCGTCGTTCTTCTTCGCTCTCCGGAAGATCCTTGATGAATCTGCAAGCTATCAGTAACAACAGCCCCTGGCCCAGGTTTGACATAACCATCACCTGCTGCCTTGCGCCATCCGGACCTGAAGTCAGTACAAAGACAGTCGGGATCGCAAGCTGTATGAGAAGCTCCGCTCCCAGAAAGATCAATATGATTTTCAACATTTCGGGTAGTTTATTTTTCACTGTTAACCTCGTTTTTCGTTGCATTGTGAGTAAAGATCAGAGACACGGCATTACAGGTTACCGTAACAATAACCACCAGCTGCAGAAACGTAACGACGGGAAAATCAAAGATGAAGCATTCTCCCATCATCTTGTAAGCCAGATTGTTGATCACCAGAACTATGGAGAACACGATGAGGCCCGCCAAAATGACAGCCTTTCCCGTAAGTATGCCGACCTCCGCAGCGTTTATACACCTGACAGTGCTCCTGCGATAGCCAAGAACATTCAGCATCTCGTACCACTTACGGTTGCTCTCTATGACCACATACAGAACACTGACTATCGTCACAAAGGAAACAGCAAGCAACGCCCACGCCACCACCTGAAGCACAGACTTGATCTTTCCCAGATCCTCCAGAAGGGAATAGACTTTTTCCGTGTCGGAGATTGCTTCTGCCCCCGTTACTCTCTTTGCCTCTTCGATCGTTTCGCTTAAAAGAGAAACGTCTCTGACCAGCACCCTTAGATTCCCGTCTGTAAAGACTTCCGTGTTTTCCACGCAATCCGAAGAGACTATGATGGGCCAATTCACGAAAATATTGCCCTCTGCATCAGTCTGCAAGTCAAATTCCTCTTTGGCATTTTCTCCGAAAGCAGATGCGTAAACGCCCACAATCTCTGTCCTGATCTCCCGTCCGTCGACAGTTAGTGTTACGGTCTTCCCAAGGATGTTCTCCGGCTTTCCCATGCCCAAAAGCTTTACCGTGTATTCATCTATCAGTGTTTTTTGAGTATCGCCTTCCTTAAGATCTCTTCCTGCCACAAAGATCCTTTTTGCATCGATCTCAAAAAATGAATCCAGCTCCGGAACCGCCGCTTTAATGGGAACCGCCGCTATCTTTCTTCCATCTATTTCGATTCCTTCCACGTTATAGATCATGATCTCTTTATAAACCGCTTCCACGTTGACCAGATTTTTAAGGGCATTCCCTGCCTCATTCTCGTCCGCGAAATCGTAAACTGTGATCGTTTTGTACTCCTTCTTGCTGTTTATCATGTTTTTCACATGATCGATCACTCCGTCCGACAGAGAGGAAAACATCAAAAGGCACACAAGCCCCGCGAGCAGAGAGATTTCAAAGATCCTGAACTTTCTTTTTTTCTGATGAAGATCTCTATATGCGATCCTTATCAAATCATCCGCCTTCACTCTACTCCTCCATTTCCTTAAGTCCCACTGCTATGTCCTCACCGTTGAGCTTTTTAAGGCTCACCGCCGAAAACGCAAGCATACATATGCTCAATACGACAAAGCACAATATCGAAATGTACCACTTGATCTCCACCATGCCTGCCACCGACACTCCAAAGATCGAAAGCTCCGGGCCCAGGCTTTTCACAAGGCTTCCGCCCAAAAGGCAAAGCGCCGTTCCGGGAAGACTTCCCGCAAATGCTATCACCACTCCGGATACAGCGATCACTTTCTTCATGTCCCTTTCGTAGTAGCCCAGAGCGGAAAGCATAAACAATTTTCCTGTATTCCTCTCGATCAGCAGGTCAAACAGATCTACAATATGAACCGAGGCCAGCACCGTAAACAGCAGTCCGAAAACGCAGATGATAAATCTCACCAGTTTCACGATCCCGGAAATTTTTCCTACATTGTCATTTTCTTCAACAACAAAGTATTTTGTAAGATCGAGCTCACCTTCCAGTTTTACAAAGGCTTCACGCCCCAGCATCGCTCTTTTTACACTACCCGGCTCTTCACCTTCATCGATCGTGTATCGCCCTTTAAAGCTTTCTTCCAACACCTCAAGAAGGCGAAAGCCTGCATCATCGTCCCGAAAGCATATGCTTACTGTATCGTCTCTTCCTATGTTTTCGCTCATCCGGACCACTTCCTTGTAAACATTGATCCCGACAGAAAAAAAGGCGATGAAGAAGCAGGCGGAGGTCACGATGTGAAAGAGCATCATCGAAAGGATCCCCACATGATCAGAAAAAAAGATTTTTACAAAATACAGACTCTTTTTAAGCTTGTTCATCCTTTAACTTCTCCTCGGACGTTATTTTCCCGTCCTGAATCCTGATGAGCCTATCCGCGTACTTCCTCGCGTCGGTCTCGTTGTGAGTGACCATGATCACAGTCTTGTTCTCATTCTTCATCTTGGTGAAAAGCTCCATAATGATCTCGGATGTGGCAAAGTCCAGCTGTCCGGTGGGTTCATCCGCAAAGATCACTTCCGGATCCGTCACCATCGCCCTGGCTATGCAAACTCTCTGTATCTCTCCGCCTGACATTTCTCTCGGTTTGTGATCCTTCCTCTTTGAAAGTCCCACCTGAGAAAGGGCGAGCTCGATCCTGCGTTCTCTCTCCTTTTTGTCAATGTCCTGTATCAAAAGAGGAATCTCCACATTTTCGTATGCCGTGAGATTCTTTTCCACAAAAAACGACTGAAAAACAAATCCGATCTCCTTGTTTCTGAAAGCCGCTCTCTCCTTGTTGCTCAGCTTATTCAGATTTGTGTTCCTGTAGTAAACATCCCCCTGTGTGGGCAGGATGATACCGCTCAAAAGCTGCATAAGTGTGCTTTTTCCCGAGCCCGAACGCCCCACTATCGCAACAAATTCCCCCTGTTCTATGTTAAGGTCGATACCGCCTATTGCGGACACCTTGCTTTCTTTGTTTAAAATGAAGTCCTTGTGTAAATTTTCCGTTCGGATAATGATCTTATTCTCCATAATGACTCCTTATGTATTCCCCCACTTCATCTTTGCTGAGTGTCTGCTTGTAGTTTGTGGGGATCAATGCGGTAGTGACAAATTCCCGCCCCTCCGACACATAAGTGATGATCGGTTTAAGATTGAGCAGTTCCCTGTTTCCGAACACAAAATGCAGCTCTTTGGGCTTGTTTTTACCGCTTATCACAGGATCCTCCCGCCATTCTCCGGCAAATTTTTCGCCTCTGTCATTTTTAATGATCAGGCTTTTAAATTCAGTCCCTTCAGGAACGTCCTCAACATTCAGTTCATACAGATCCGTGTATGCTGAGGTAACGTGGTAACCGGGCTTTATCCTGTCGTTGTTCTCTGTGGCAACTCTTTCCACAAACACATTTCCCAGTTCAAATTCTCCGATATTGTTTATGTGCAGGGTGTTAAACAGGTACTCACACGGTGCATCGATCAGATCAACGCTGCAATTCAGAATATATGATGTGTACTCCATGCTTTTTCCGCTTTTTGTGATTTCTATGCTCTTAACCGAAGCATCTCCCATTTCACCCCTTAAGAAGCCTTTCAGATCGCCTTCGACCTGACTGAAGCATTTTTTTGCATCTATAACGATGAATCTGACCTGTACAGGCTCTCCGCTGCCAAAGGCATAGTAACTGTTTCCCTCATATATAAAACATTTGTCCTTGTATATATTGTTTTTTTGCCGATAGAAGGCGTAAGCTCCCACGTTGACTGACAAAACCAACAGCATTAAAGTCCCCAGTATCAAAGCCGTTTTATTTTTTTTCATATGTTTTCCCTTCTGTCCGCATATGCCTTATTTTCACAAATCATCTTTAATTTTTGGTTTATCTGTATAATCTCACATTTTTACCTTAAAATCTACCGATATTATAAAATAATTTATAATATCGGTAGACATGTATAGGGTTTACTGCAACAGCCAATCGGGTGAAGTGATCACCTGAGTTGAGCTGGAAGTGGAAGAACTTCCGACGTTTCTCCAGACTCCGTCAGTATAAAGATCCTGACGCTGGATCACAGAGCTGTAGTACTTTTTCTCTGTCCTTGTTCTGACCTTTAAGGTAGCTGTGGATCTGCTTGCCACATCGATCGTTGTATTATAGGCTACCGTTTGGGAATACTCTACTGTTCCGCCTGCTTCAAGTTCAACGGCCTTGACGGTAACTTTACCGCCCACACTTACGGAAGAGGACTTTGTCCTGCTGTCCGAAAATGTGTGACTTGCGGGCTGAGAATAAGTGTTTTTGAAAGAATCCACGGTAGAATAGCTGCTGTAGGAAGTGGATGATCCTGTGTAGGTCGTGTCGATCTTGTTTCTTACTGTCCAGAGAGCATACCACAGGTAATCATAGGTGGTTGAGGACGCTGTCTTACTGAATTCGGCAGCCTGAGCCTTTACTTCCCTACCGTTAACCGCAGTACTGCCCGCAAAGCTGTAACTGAATACGATTGTGATCACGAGCAATAAAGCAGTGATAGTATTAAATTTTTTCATTGTAAATTCTCCCTTCAATGAATTGATAAATCAGTGATTTTGTTATAGATCATAAACTTTGCCGGCCGGCAATTTTATGATAAACACGGTTTTTATAAAACTCAACTCATTTAGGATGAACTACTTTTTTTGATGATGAACTGCATATGAGCAACAAAAAAACGGCCCGAAAGCCGTTTATGTTTACATACTGCGTTCGAAGCCCATGAATCTGGTTCCTTTAAAAGAAAGATCTCCCCGGTCTCCCTCGATCAGATAACCGTATTCATTTTCGGGCACCATGAGTTCCATCCTGTCTCCGCTGTCCACTTGAAATGTCACGTAATAAGTGTGGAATGTGCTCGTGGAATGCATACTGCTGTCTGCTCCGTGCATTCCTCTACTCACACGGGTGTTAACCCTTTTTCCCACCACTTTTGCCTTAACCGTAAGAAGCGGCGATCTGTTGTTATGTGACCACTCTTTGATGCTCTTAAAGAGTGTCATGATGATCATTACAAGTACTATTCCGAAGACCAGCATAAAAATGATCTGAAAAAAGCCGAAGCCGAAACCAAAGCCACCAAAGCTTCGCGAAAAGCCGTACGTTAAGTTCATAATTTTTCCCCTTGCGGATAATTTTAACACGCCGTGAGCAAGAAATCCCCCACCTCTATAGGTGGTGGGATGAATTGCGATAAACACGGCATTTTCTTGACTTTTGTATCTGATGATATTATAATCTAATTATATATCAGTCGTATGTATAATAAAGGATATAAATATTGTGAAATTAGATAATAATAATCATTCAGTGTTCATGTTGCATTATCACCTTATCATGTGCGTAAAGTACCGCAACAAGGTGATAGATGACAAGATCTCAATCCGGCT
>JAILNG010000090.1 GCA_024691875.1 Lachnospiraceae bacterium
GCCATTAGGACCAGTCACAACCCGCCGTCCAAAGAGCTTTTGGATCTTTGCGATGAAATGGGATTCATGGTCATGATAGAGTCCTTTGACATGTGGGAAAATGCAAAGACTACTTACGATTATGCAAGATTCTTTAAAGAATGGAGCGCAACTGATGTAAAAAGCTGGGTTTGCAGAGACAGAAACCGTGCCTGCCTTATCATGTGGTCCATCGGAAACGAGATAGGAGACACTCATGCATCCGCTCATGGTCAGGAAATAACAAGATATCTGATGAACGAAGTCTACAAGCATGATCCGCTTCACAATGCACCTGTGACGATCGGTTCAAATTATATGCCTTGGGAAAATGCGCAAAAATGCGCCGACATCTTAAAACTGGCGGGATACAACTACGCAGAAAGATACTATGATCGTCATCACAAGGAGCACCCCGACTGGATGATCTTCGGAAGTGAGACAGCTTCTCTGGTTTCAAGCCGAGGGATCTACCGTTTCCCTTACAACAGGGTTGTGATGTCTGAGATCGACGAACAGTGCTCATCGCTCGGAAATTCAAACACCAGCTGGGGAGCGAAGTCTGTGGAGGACTGCATCAAGGCCGAAAGAGATCACGAATTCTCTCTGGGACAGTTCCTGTGGACAGGCTTTGATTACATCGGAGAACCCACTCCGTATCACACGAAAAACAGCTATTTCGGTCAATTTGACACTGCGGGACTTCCCAAGGACAGCGCCTTTGTTTTTGCATCTGAATGGACAAAGCCCGAAGACGGTGTGATTTTACATCTTTTCCCTTATTGGGACTGGAACGAAGGCCAGATGATCGATGTGCGCTGCACGACGAACTGCGCATCCGTTGAGCTTTTTGTAAACGGTGAAAGCATGGGAATTAAAGAAATAGACCATGCTCACGGCGATATTTTGGTACCCACATGGACAGTGCCTTATCATAAAGGCGAGATCAGGGCTGTGGCCTATGATAAGGATCATGTGAAAGTTGCGGAGACCGTCGAGCATTCTTTTTCTGACTCCGTAAGCCCCGTGATCAGCGTTGAAGATACAGTAAATACAGAGCTTAAAACGACCGGAGACAAGCAGGAAAAATGCGTTGCCACAGTACATCAGGATGGCAGAGAGATCTACTTTGCGGTGATCTCCGCAGTTGACGAAAACGGCTTTGAAGTAAAGAATGCCATGGACTATGTGAAAGTTTCGGTGTCTCAAAATGCAAAGCTTTTGGGACTTGATAACGGAGATTCCACTGATTACGATCAATATGAAAGCCCTGTCAGAAAGCTTTTTAACGGAAAGCTGGTGGCTATGGTAAAGAGCGTTGGTGACGGAGACATCCGGATCACAGCCGAAAAGCTTGAAGATCGTATCCCTGTCAGAAAGATCGAGCTCGAGACACAAGAAACTCTTCTTACTCCGGGATCAAACGATCGGATCGTTTCAGCAAGGGTTTACCCTCAAAATGCGGATTGCAGTCTCAACTGGGTTGCCGTCAATGAAGCAGGCATAGAGATCAGCTACGTAAAGCTTGATGCAAAAGATAATGAAGTCAGGGTTTCCGCTATCGGAGACGGAGCTTTTACACTCAGATGCTATGCCAAAGAGGGCGAAAAGATCACCGTTATTTCTCAGATAGAAATGAAGGCAGAGGGCTTCGGAGAAGCTTTCCTGGATCCATATGCCTTTGTCTCTGCGGGACTCTACTCGGATTCCGTGGGTAACGTCGGATGCGGTAACGAAAAGGGAGTTGCCACGGCCTCGGACGGTTCCAGCGGTTTTGTCCTCAGTAATCTGGATTTCGGTGATTACGGCTCCGATGAGTTTACGATCTGGATCTTCTCACTTTCGGGCGAAAATTTCCCTGTGGATGTTTACGACGGAAATCCCGAGAAGGGCGGAAAGTTTATCACTACGATCAATTATTGCAAGCCTTCTATCTGGAACGTGTACCAGGAAGAGACATACAGCTTGCCGGAGAGGCTTAAGGGCGTGCACGAGCTTTGTTTCATGACGACCAACAAGCTTCATTTTAAGGGCTTTGTCTTTAAGAAGTACAACAAGGCCTACGAAGAACTGGATTGCAGCTACATGTCATCCGTTACCGGCGATTCCTTCAGAAAGACGGATGATTCCGTTCTCGACATCGGAAACAACGTAACTCTCACGTTTAACGACATTGATCTGAGCGAGGGAGCTTCAAGGATCAGGATCCTCGGAAAGACCGATCTGGACAAGTGTTCCATCCATCTGCATCTTGAAAGCGAAGAGGGAACAAAGACAGAGATCCTCGAGTTCACGGCAAAAGATAAGGGCTACATGGACTTTGATCTGAAGGGGCTTACAGGTAAGGGAAAGCTTGAATTCATTTTCCTTCCGGGCAGCAGGTTCGACTTTTACGGATTCAGGTTTTCCAAGTAACACTTATATACTACTGTTCACACCCCGTGCACCGATACTCGCAATCCGCTTCGCTCCATTGCTCGTATAGGCGGCGCGGGGTTACTGCTCTGCAGAATATATAACGTAATGAAACTCTTTGAAAGCAAGCTTTCAGAGCTTCATTACGTTATATATAGTGAACAGTAATACTTATGGGTTATATATGAAAATTTCATTTGCATAATTAAGGCATATGGGCTAAAATAATTCAATTAGTGATTATATTCGGCTTATATGCTTTTTTTGGAGGTTTAATTTCTATGGGAATGAGTAACATTTTTAATCCTGACAACAGCTTTTTCACATTTATGGGAAAAGCATTTGATATACTTGTTTTGAATCTGGTATGGCTGCTTTTGTATGTTCCTTTCGGAGTTTTTCTTTACTTATTCGGAGTAACGGGAGCGTTGATCTTTTTGATCGGAGCAGGACTTTCATTGGTGGTTTTTGTACCTTCGATGATCGCTATGTACTACGCGGTCGTTAAATCGGTAAGACGTTCAAGAAGCTACGCCGTAAGGGAATTTTTTAAGAGCTTTAAGCTGAATTTCAAGCAAGGAGCCGCAGCTTCAGCCATCGCCATCGTTCTCGGATTCTTTTTGTACATGGACTTTAAGTACACATGGGCACTGATCCAGGCGAAGGATCAGAAGGGTATTATCTTCCTGGGAATCTTCATTATGATCACGTTTTTTGTTTCAGGCGTATTCATCTATCTTTGCCCTGTTATTTCAAGGTTTACCATGGATTTAAAGAGCGCGTTTAAGTTTTCTTTCGGAATTTCGATCAAGCATTTCTGGTGCACGATCCTTTCATTTATAATGTGGGTTGCCATTATTCTTTTGGTTTATCTGACGACCGGTTTTGTGCTCCTTTTCGGCGTTGCTGCGGGAACACTTCTGGGATCGCTTATGATGGAAAAGGTGCTTAAAAAGTACGTGCTTCAGACAATCGAAAACCAGAAAAAAGCTGCGGAAGAAGCTGCAGGAAACGGTGAGATCATCGGAGGAGCAGATTCAGCTACAGAGATCGAAAAGCCGGAATACACCGAATCTTTTGAAGACGGCGGAGAAAACAGCAAGAAGGACGAATGGTATCTCGAGTGATCCAAAGTCTAAGGGAGAAGGCTTTATTCGAGTTTGGCTCTGAATGGCTTATGAATGGGTGAAGAAGAAGGAGAGAGGAGATTATGGACATTAATCGTTCGGATATTGAGGGAATTATCTACGGTTATTCGAAGCATCCTTTTAATGTGTTGGGACCACATATGCTTGGAAATGAGACAAGGATCTGCTGCTTTTATCCGGATGCCTGCGGAGCTGTTGTAAACTCAAAGGCGGACGGCTCAAAGTTTGAAATGCAGAGACTTGATAACAGAGGCTTTTACGGAGTGACGATACCTGCGGAAAAAGCGCTGGGCTACACACTTACTTTGTACTATCCCGACGGAACCGATTATGAAACAGAGGATCCTTACGCTTTTTCACCGGATCTTGACGAAGAGGCTCTGGAGCTTTTTGAAAAGGGCATTAACTACGAGATCTACCAAACTCTTGGAGCAAAGCCCGCGGTCATCAACGGTGTAAAAGGCATACGCTTTGCGCTTTGGGCACCGAATGCTTCATCTGCCGGCGTAGTCGGAGATTTCAACCTTTGGGATAAAAGAAGATCCCTTATGGAATTCGATGAAAAACACGGAGTTTATTCACTCTTTATTCCCGGAATTGAGAACGGTGCACTTTACAAGTACGCTGTGACTACCAAAGGAGGGGCGACTATTTTTAAGGCCGATCCCTACGGTACATGGGCTCAGAAGAGACCTGACAATGCTTCGGTTGTTTTCGATATAGACAACTTCAAATGGACTGATTCTGCCTGGATCAAAAACAGGGCGAAGAAAGATCCGCTTGACGGACCCATCAACATTTATGAGGTTCATCTCGGAAGCTGGAAAAAACCGACTGAGGAAGACGGAAGCTTCTTTAACTATCGGGAATTGGCTGTTCAGATCTGCGATTACGTTAAAGAAATGGGTTACACCCACGTGGAGCTGCTTCCTGTTATGGAGCATCCCTTTGACGGTTCCTGGGGCTATCAGGTGACGGGCTATTATGCAGCCACATCACGTTTCGGAACGCCTTCCGACTTCATGTATTTTGTTAACTATATGCACAAAAACGGCATAGGAGTGATCCTGGACTGGGTACCCGCCCATTTTCCCAAGGACGCTTTCGGTCTTGCAAAATTTGACGGAACCTGCCTCTATGAGCATTTTGACAAGAGAAGAGGCGAGCATCCGGACTGGGGGACGCTGATCTACAATCTTGAACGTCCTCAGGTGTCCAACTTCCTGATCGCCAATGCCCTTTACTGGGTGGAGCAGTTCCATGCGGACGGCATCAGAATGGATGCGGTGGCTTCCATGCTTTATCTGGATTACGGACGTAAGGACGGAGAATGGCTGCCAAATAAATACGGCGGCAGAGAAAATCTCGATGCCATGGAGTTTTTAAAACATTTGAATTCCATTATGGCCAAGAGAAACAAGAACGTGCTCATGATCGCGGAAGAATCCACGGCCTGGCCAAATGTTACAGGTGTTGTTGAAGAAAATGACAGTCTGGGCTTCACTTTGAAGTGGAACATGGGCTGGATGAACGATTTCCTTAAGTACATGGAGCAGGATCCTCTTTTCAAAAAGGGAGTTCACGGTTGTCTGACCTTCTCCATGATGTATGCTTACTCCGAGAAGTTTATTCTTGTGCTTTCCCACGACGAGGTCGTACATGGCAAGGGTTCGCTTTTGAACAAGATGCCCGGTGAATACAATGACAAATTTGCAAATCTTCGCGCGGCCTATGGCTTTATGATCGGACATCCCGGTAAGAAACTGCTTTTTATGGGTCAGGATTTCGGCCAGTTTTCCGAGTGGAATGAGGGCAAGAGCCTTGACTGGGGCCTTATAGATCAATACGAGATGCACGGTAAGATGCATGTTTATTGCAAGGACCTTTTTAACATCTATTGCAAGAATCCGGCATTTTATGACATGGATTTCTTTCCGGAGGGCTTTAAGTGGATGAGCTGCCAGGATGCAGATCACAGCATTGTTTCTTTTATCAGAAGATCAAAGGACGATGAGGTGTTCCTGTTTGTCTGCAACTTTACGCCCATTGCCTACGAAGGCTTTGTGCAGGCAGTGCCCGAATCCGGAAAATACAAAGAGTTGATCAACTCCGACGATGAGAAATACGGCGGAACAGGACTGATAAATCCCAAGTCCTTAAAATCTGCCGAAGTTCCCAAGGACGGTCAGGAAAATTCCATCGTAATGAACCTGCCGCCTCTCGGGGTAGTTATATTTAAGAAAGAAAAGAAATAAACAACCAACATTTCCGCTTCCGTAAAGGGGAACGGGCGAAAGGACCACAAGATGTCAAACACAATTCAGGAATTATTCGGGATTGACGTGTTTAACGAAACCGTCATGAAAGAAAGCCTGCCGGACAACGTTTTCGCATCGCTCAAGAAGACGATGGAGAACGGCGATGAACTCGATCCGGCGATCGCTGACGTAGTAGCCAATGCAATGAAAGATTGGGCCATCAAGAAAGGTGCAACCCATTACACTCATTGGTTCCAGCCTATGACCGGGATCACAGCCGAAAAGCATGATTCTTTTATAGCACCTGCCGAGGAAGGCAAGGTTATAATGGAGTTTTCGGGCAAAGAGCTGATCAAGGGCGAGTCAGATGCTTCCTCTTTTCCTTCGGGCGGTTTGAGAGCTACATTTGAAGCAAGAGGCTACACGGCCTGGGACTGCACTTCACCTGCTTTTGTAAAGGAAGATGCTGCCGGAGTCACACTCTGCATCCCCACCGCATTTTGCTCCTACACAGGAGAGGCACTGGATGAAAAGACACCTTTGCTTCGTTCCATGGATGCCTTGAGCCGGGAGACGGTAAAACTCCTTCACCTGATCGGAAGAAAGGATGTCACGAGAGTTTCTGTTTCGGTAGGACCCGAGCAGGAGTACTTCCTTGTGGACCATAAAAAGTTTATGCGCCGTGAAGACCTCATTTTCACGGGAAGGACCCTTTTCGGAGCCTCTGCTCCCAAGGGTCAGGAAATGGACGATCACTACTACGGAGCCATCAAAGAGAGGATCGCTTCCTTCATGAAAGAGCTGAACGAGGAACTCTGGAGACTCGGAGTCCTTGCAAAGACTCAGCACAATGAAGTTGCACCTGCTCAGCACGAGCTCGCATGCATATATTCCACGGCCAACATCGCCTGCGATCACAACCAGATCGTTATGGATACGATGAAGAAGGTGGCAAAGCGTCACGGACTCGAATGCCTGCTTAACGAAAAGCCCTTTGCGGGAGTTAACGGTTCGGGAAAACATGACAACTGGTCTGTTGTTACCAATACGGGTGAAAACCTTTTGAAGCCCGGAAAGGAACCCCACAAGAATCTTCCTTTCCTCATCTTTTTGAGCGCCGTGATCGCTGCGGTTGACGATCATGCATTACTACTTCGTTGTTCCGCATCAACACCCGGAAACGACAATCGTCTTGGCGGAAGCGAAGCACCTCCGACGGTGATCTCTGTTTTCCTCGGAGCTCAGCTGGACGACATTGTTCACCAGATCATTGAAACAGGTTCCGCAGCCGATTGCAAGAAGAAAGAAACCATGCTCATGGGGGTTTCTTCTTTACCCAAGCTCAGGAAGGATGTTACGGACAGAAATCGTACTTCACCTTTCGCATTTACCGGAAACAAGTTTGAATTTCGTATGGTATCCAGTCAGCAGTCTATCGCTATGCCCAATACCGTACTCAACACCATCGTTGCGGATGCACTTTCACGTTTCTCCGAAGCTTTGGAAGCAAATCTCAAAAAGCCAGGTTCGGGAGACATTGAATGCGAAGTAATGAAGCTGGTACGTGAGTCTCTCACAAAGCATGCACGCATCATCTTTAACGGAGACGGTTATTCGGAGGAGTGGCAGAAGGAAGCTGCAAAGAGAGGACTTCCCACTGCAAAGACAATGGTTGAAGCGAATGCTGCGCTGACCTTACCCGAGACTGTTGAGACTTTCTCGAAGCTGCATGTTCTTTCCAAGACAGAGCTGGAAGCAAGACAGGAGATCAATAACGAGTTCTACGCAAAGACTCTTAACATAGAGGCAAAGACAATGATCGAGATGGCAGCAAGACTTTACATTCCTGCAGTCATCCGCTATTCAAAGCGCCTTGCGGATTCCATCAATGCGATCCGTGAGACGGGATTGAACCTCACAACCGAAGTACAGGGCGAGCTTTTAAAGAAACTTTCCGGCCTTCTCAAAGAAGCTTCCGACGCATTGGATACTTTAAGAAACGAAAATGACAACGCAAGAAGCATTAAGAATGAAAAGGACAGAGCTGTAGCCTATGCAACAAAGGTTAAGCCTGCCATGGAGGCTTTGAGACGTCCGATCGACGAGCTGGAGATCATTGTAGACAAGAGATTCTGGCCCGTTCCTACTTACGAAGATCTCATGTTTGAGGTTTAAAGAGTTTTAAACGTCATTTTATGACTGTTAATATATGTTTTTTTAAGAAAGGATTTTTATTTAATGATTCAGGCAAGTAACATTACACTTCGTCTCGGAAAGAGAGCTCTTTTTGAAGACGTTAACATCAAATTCACGGAGGGTAACTGCTACGGCATTATCGGTGCGAACGGCGCCGGAAAGTCCACATTCCTTAAGATTCTTAACGGACAGCTGGAGCCCACAAAGGGAGATGTGATCATCACACCCGGACAGCGTCTTTCTTTCCTGCAGCAGGATCACTTTAAATACGATGCTTTTAACGTAATGGACACCGTTATCATGGGTAACAAGCGTCTTTACGACATTATGAAGGAAAAGGATGCCATCTATGCAAAGGAAGATTTCTCGGAAGCGGACGGTATCAAAGCCTCCGAACTTGAAACCGAATTCGCTGAGATGAACGGATGGGAAGCTGAAAGCGATGCAGCCACACTCCTTAACGGTCTTGGAGTCGACACTTCCCTTCATTACGCTCAAATGTCCGAACTCACAGGCCCTGTAAAGGTCAAGGTTCTTCTCGCTCAGGCACTTTTCGGAAATCCCGACATTTTGCTTCTCGACGAGCCTACAAACCACTTGGATCTGGATGCCATCAACTGGCTTGAGGACTTCCTTATCGATTTTGATAATACGGTTATCGTGGTTTCCCACGACCGTTACTTCTTAAATAAGGTCTGCACCCACATAGCGGACATTGATTATGCCAAGATCCAGCTTTACGCAGGAAACTACGACTTCTGATACGAGTCCAGTCAGCTCATGGTCCGTCAGATGAAGGAAGCCAACAAGAAGAAAGAGGAGCAGATCAAGGAACTCCAGGAATTCATCCAGAGATTCTCGGCAAATGCTTCAAAGTCAAAGCAGGCTACTTCACGTAAGAGAGCACTTGAAAAGATCGAGCTTACAGACATTAAGCCCTCGTCCAGAAAGTATCCTTACATCGATTTCAGACCCAATCGTGAGATCGGTAACGAAGTCCTTGAGATCAAGAACCTTTCCAAGACTATCAACGGTGTTAAGATACTTGACAACATCAATATGGTTGTTGGAAGAAATGACAAGATCGCATTTGTAGGCGGTAACACGGTTGCAGCCACAACACTTTTCAAGATCCTTATGGGAGAGATGGAGCCCGATTCAGGAAGTTTCAAGTGGGGCATTACAACATCTCAGAGCTACTTCCCCAAGGACAATACTGAGATCTTTAAGGGTGAGGAGAACATCGTAGAACACCTCATGCCTTACTCTACAGTGGATGACGTAACCTACGTCAGAGGCTTCCTCGGAAGAATGCTCTTTGCGGGAGAAGAAGGCGTTAAGAAGGTTAACGTTCTTTCCGGTGGTGAGAAGGTCAGAGTAATGCTTTCCAAGATGATGCTCATCGGAGCAAACGTTCTGATCATGGATGAGCCCACAAACCACTTGGACATGGAATCCATCACATCCTTAAACAATGCGCTGATCAAGTTCCCTTCGGTTGTAATGTTCACCGCTCTTGACCATCAGTTCATTCAGACTGTTGCGAACAGGATCGTGGAGATCGTTCCCGGCGGAAGCATGATCGACAAGGTGACCACATACGACGAGTATCTTGAAAGCGATGAGCTTGCAAGAAAGCGTCAGGTCCTTACATCACAGGTGGAAGAGGAAGATTGATTTTGCAAAAATCAAACAACAAAAACACGCATACAGATTTAAGAAATTTACCTTTGGGAGCTTTTGTAACGGAGGAGGGACATTGTCGTTTCTCCGTGAGCCTCCCAAAGGCTTTATCATGTTTACTCTGCCTTTGCGATGAAAAAGGCAGTGTTTTTGCGGAACAGGAAATGGAAAAGACCAAGAACGGTATCTTTACTACGTTAGTAGAAAAAACACCGTGTTTCTATTTCTTTAAAGCAGACGATAAGACGGTCGAGGACCCATATGCCTTGGAGATCGGCGGAAGAGAGAGGTTCGGGAAGAGAAACGGGACACAGGAGACAAATGTAGTAAAGGACCTTTCAAGGTTTAACCTTGGTTCGGAAAATTTTAAGACGGATATTTCCGATCTCGTGCTCTACAAGCTTCATGTAAGGAACTTTACGATGGATCATTCTTCAGGAGTGAAAGCGCCCGGTACGTTTAAAGGCGTCACGGAAAAGATCCCTTATCTTAAAAAGCTGGGGATCACAGGCATTCTTTTGATGCCTGTTTACGAGTTTGACGAATGTCTTCCGGGAAATGAACTGAATCTATGGGGATACGGCGGTGTGAACACCTACTTTTTTGCGCCCAAGGCTTCCTATGCTTCGGAAAATGGCAAAGCTGCGGAAGAATTTGCGGATATGGTGAAAAAGCTTCATGAGGCGGGGATTTCCGTATTTATGGAGATCATGTTCGGGGAAGGCACATCCGAGAGCCTCATAGCGGGATGTCTGAGGCATTGGGCAGTAAATTACGGGATCGACGGCTTCAGGATCAATGACTGGCAGATCTCCGTTTCGTGTCTTGTGACGGATCCGTATCTTTCAAATTGCATCTTCATGGTGACTGATGCCGAGGAAAGACTTGTGAACCTCCATCCCGGTCGCATTCTTCGCTACAACGACGGCTTCATGAACGACATGAGAAGATACATTAAAGGTGATGAAGGCTTCGTTCCGGTGCTTTACGATTACATGAAGAACAGAACTCCTTCTGCGGGAGTAAAGTATATTACGGATCATGACGGCTTTACCCTCAAGGATCTTTACTCTTATGATATTAAGCACAATGAGGCCAACGGCGAAAACGGCAGAGACGGCAAGGTCCTGAATTACAGCTGGAACTGCGGCGAAGAGGGCGAGACAAAAAACAGAAAAGTCAATAAGCTTCGTCTCAAGATGATGAAGAATGCGCTTCTTACAACTGTCTTATCCGGTGGTGTTCCCATGCTCCTTGCGGGCGACGAGTTCGGAAATTCACAGAAGGGAAACAACAATACCTGGTGCCAGGACAATGAAACAGGTTGGGTGAATTGGGACAGATCAACTTTGAGCAGGGAATTGCAGAAGTTTGTAAAGGAACTTCTGGAACTCAGAAAAGAGCACAGGCTGTTTCACAATCCGGTTTCTCTTTCGGAATTTGATAAGACCGGTTGCGGAATGCCCGAGATCTCACTGCACGGAGAGACTCCCTGGATGATCGACTACCAGCCTTATAACCGGCTGGCGGGCATATATTTTTGCGGCGCGGCGGGAAAAGATGAAATTGACGATGATTTTTATATCATATATAATATGCATTGGGAAAAACATGATTTCAGGATCCCTTCACCCGAAGGAGAGAAGTTTAAGCTGCTGATCTCCACCGATAAGGATGAAAAGCCCGACTGCACCGGGGGAAAGGTCACGCTCAGCCCCAGAACGATCATGATACTAATGAAAGAAAGATCAGAGACCGGAAATGGAAAAAAGAAGTAAAGTATCAATAAATGCTTTTCAAATGAAGATCATCGCTTTGATCCTCTATATATCGGGAATGAGTATGGTTCAGCTGACATATGCCCATTACGCCGACGGAAATTTTGACGACGGGCCCTGGGCTGTGCTCTATATCATCGGAACAATAGTGGTGATCTCGGCGTTAGCGCCCATTAGTTTTCTTACGGTGGAAGCGGTACTGAAAACAAGAAATCTTCGCCAGCTTTTTACAAGACTGGGCGTGGCGGCTGTCGTCACCGAAATCATTCTGGATCTGGCGGCTTACGGCGGAAAGGTCTTTGACTTTTCTGAAGGGATACTAAAAAATCCTGCCTATACATTGAGTTTAAACCTCTAT
>JAILNG010000146.1 GCA_024691875.1 Lachnospiraceae bacterium
GGTAAAATGTTTCTCAATCCTAGGCAAATTCATTATTTCTGAGAGTGAAATCAACATATAAACTACCTAAACGCATAAAGTCACAGTTGAATATTATAGTTACGAACTAACGTTTTGTCAACAGTTTTTTGCAACAAAATAGTTACTGTTCACATTTAATCAACCCGCTCATCTCGCAGAGGCTCAACAGATTCATAAGTTACTGCCCGCAACCGACGATACAATAAGCCATCCGAAAGCTTGCTTTCAGGGATGGGGTGTTGTGTCGGCGGTAGCTGCGAAGCAGCGTACTCACGAGCTGTTAAGCTTGTGAGTGCGAGCAGTTACATAGTTAAATAATTGCACATTTTCAACACAGTAACCCCGCCCCTCTACACGAGCAATGGAGCGAAGCGGATTGCGAGTGTAAGACAATGGGGAGGACCGCTGCGTAGCAGGGGAGGGACCCCATTGTATGGGTTGTGAGGTGTGAGCAGTTACGAAGTTCTCTCTCCCTCTCTCACCCTCTCTTCAAACTTCTCCACGGGTAAAGGTTTATCAAACAGATAGCCCTGGAACTTCTTACATCCGATCTTTTTAAGGAATTCAAACTGTTCGTCAGTCTCCACCCCTTCCGTGATAACATCGGTGTTCAGCTTGTCCGCCATCTGTATAACACTTTCGAGTATATCGCGGCCTCTTTGCTCACTTTTCATTTTCAAGAAATCCATGTCGATCTTAAGTACATCCATCTTGAAATCTTTAAGCGTATTAAGTGATGAGTATCCGCTTCCGAAATCATCCATTTCTACGCTGAAGCCGAAGTTTTGAAGCTTATCTATCAGTTTTCCGGCGTATTCGACATTGGTCATGACCGCGGTTTCCGTAATCTCAAGACGCAGCTTGTCGGGATTTAAAGAGTACTTTTTAATAAGGTTCGTGAAGATCTCGTAAACATCCAGGATGTATAGATCTCTGGGTGAAATGTTCACTGAAAGAGAAAGATCCTTAAAGTTCTCTTTATCCTTCCACTCATTTAAAATGATACATGCCTGTTCCCATATAAATTTATCGATCTCGGCTATTCTGCCGTTCTTCTCAAAGATCGGTAAGAAAAGACCGGGAGAAAGCATGCCTCTTACAGGATGCTCCCATCTTACCAGGCATTCGCCGCCTCTTATCTCTCTTTCAGTATCCACCTGAGGCTGAATGAAAACTTTAATATCTTTGTTCAAAAGAGCTCCTGCAAGTTCACCGTTAAGCTTCTGCCCTTCGACGACCAGCTCTCTCATTTTGTTATCATAATACTCCAGGCACTTTGTATAATCTCCTTTAATTGAAGTTACTGCCATAAGTGCCCTGTCACACATTACAGAAACCGGTATATCTTCAGTTATCTCGTACACTCCTGCATAGCATCTGAATGAATAATCCTTTAAGAGGTTCAGATTGTCCATGAGTTTCTGGATACATTCTATAAAGTAGGCTTCATTGAACCGTTCCTTTGGTATCAGGAGTGCAAAACGGTCACCTACCAGTCTTCCGTAAACATCATCGTCATGGCAGGCTTCTTTCAGCATTTCAGCAAAACGTATAAGAATATCGTCTCCCTCTTCCTCGCCGAAGAGCTCATTGACGATCTTGAAATTGGCGATATCCGAGCAAACCATATAATAATTCTTATCGGGATTCCCTTTGATCAAATGTTCACATTGATCATAGAAATACTCTCTTGTGTACAATCCCGTAAGCGAATCATGGGTTGCGCGATAAAATGCTTCTTCACGTCTCTTAGCATCTTCTGTCATATCCACAACATGGAAGAAGCAGCCGATGTAGGCGCCGGTCTTATCCTCAATTCTGTTAAACTGCAGTTTATAAAACCTTTTCTCATTTTCAAAAGCGAACTGCTTATTATCCGAAAAACTCTTGAGCTCGGAAAAATTTTTACCTTCGGTCCAATCCTTTACCATTTGTTCCAATTTCTCACGATTGGATCTCTTAATATCCTTTATATTGATACCCAGGTCAAAATACTTGTTAGCGTAATCATTTATATAAAGAAGAACGTTCTCATTATCAAAAACCATGAGTCCGCTTTCCATGATCTCCGCCACCTGATTCATGGTGCGCATGAGCAAATTGTTCGGAACGTAGCTGGTCATAAAGTAACTGATACTTATTCCTATAAGAGCATATGTCAAAACGGACCAGTCAACCGGTAAAGCAAAGGACATATAGATCACATTCAAAAGAATAGCTACCGTAAATGTGATGACGATCGACATATACCTTATCCTGTAAAACCGAGGCACCTTAACCGCTTTTGTTATCAGGATAAAGAATGAAGCCGCAAGCATAAGATAGCAAATTGCAAGATGAATGTAATAAGGAGTTTTTTCCGCTATCTGGTAATAAGTCCCTACAAAACGATTGTCATACAGAACTCTGATAGTAAAACAATGCTCCGTAAAAACGTTTGCAACAAGCGAGATTATGTCCGCTGCAACAAGCACATTAAAGGTCAATATCAAAAAAAGCTTACGTCTGTTGGTGTAAACGATACAGAAATAGAGTAAAGAATGCAGAATGAAATCAAGAGATATAAAATAAACTTCAAATGCAAAAAGTGTTCCTTCTTTCGAAAGTCCATAGCTGTTTGCAAGGTTTGCAAGCATAGCAATTATGCCGCCGATAAAAGCGGCAATTAAAGGCTTACTCACTTCGTCTTTATTATGTCTGACAAAGTGAACGGTGTAAGCTGAGAATGCAATTGAAAAGAAAAGCATCAAGCAACAATATGCAAGTCTCATTTTCTTACCTCCGAAATCCTCATCGGATATCGATGATTCTTAGTAATAGATTAACACAAAGATTAAACTGTGTAAATCAAAAAATGCCGCGATGTTTCACGCGGCATTTGATAATTCTTACTTTAGATGAGAGCGACTGTCTCTCTTGCGATGGCAAGTTCCTCATTTGTGGGGATAACAAGCATCTTAACCTTTGAATCGGGTGTGGAGATAACCATCTCCTTGCCTCTCTGCTTATTCATCTCATCGTCAAGCTTAACTCCGAGATAACCGAGGTAAGCACAGATCCTTGATCTTGTCTTGCCGTCATTCTCTCCGAGACCTGCAGTGAAAACGATGGCATCAACGCCGTTCATTGCTGCAACATAGCTTCCGATGTACTTTGCAACTCTGTAAACAAATGCTTCAACAGCGTCCTTCGCTCTCTCATTGCCTGAATTTGCAGCAGCTTCAAGATCACGGAAATCACTTGAAACGCCGGAGAGGCCGAACACGCCGGACTTCTTGTTAAGGATGTTCAAAACCTCGTCAACAGTCTTATTCTCTTTGTTTGCAATGTATTGAACAACAGCGGGATCAACATCACCGCTTCTTGTTCCCATGATGAGGCCTTCAAGAGGAGTGAGTCCCATGGATGTATCAACGCACTTTCCGTTAACTACTGCGGAAAGAGATGCACCGTTTCCGAGATGGCAAACGATAACCTTTGAATTCTTGGGATCAAGACCGCCGAATTCGATCGCTCTCTTGGAAACAAAGGAATGGCTTGTGCCGTGGAAGCCGTACTTACGGATAGCGTACTTGTCATAGTACTCATAAGGGATTGCGTAAGTATATGCCTTCTTGGGCATTGTCTGATGGAATGCTGTATCAAATACAGCTACCTGAGGTGTTGAAGGCATTAATGCCTCGCATGCTTCGATTCCGATGAGGTTTGCGGGATTGTGAAGAGGGCCAAGGTCGAAACACTCACGGATAACTCTCTTTACGTCCTCATTTACAACGATGGACTCTGAGTAGTACTTTCCTCCGTGGAGTACTCTGTGTCCTACGGCATCGATCTCCTTCATGTCGGAGATAACGCCCCAGTTCTTGTCGAGCAAAGCGTCGATAACGAGCTTAACTGCTGCTTTGTGATCAGGCATAGCTTCTTTTCTTTCCTTAAAGCCTTCCTTGCCTGTGGGTGTGTGTGAGATCATGGAACCTTCCATGCCGATTTTTTCGCAAATACCCTTTGCGAGAACGGACTCATTCTCCATATCAATGAGCTGATACTTAAGGGAAGAACTTCCGCAGTTTAAAACCAATACTTTCATTTTAATCTCCTATAAATCGGGGAATGACAAGTCATCCCCCGTTGATCTTAGTTTAATGTTCTATTTCTGCTGAGCCTGAACAGCTGTGATAGCGATAACGCCAACGATGTCTTCTGTGAAGCATCCGCGGGAAAGATCGTTAACGGGAGCTGCGATACCCTGAGTCATGGGGCCGTAAGCTTCAGCTTTTGCAAGTCTCTGAACGAGCTTGTAACCGATGTTACCTGCATCAAGATCAGGGAAGATCAGGGTGTTTGCATGTCCTGCAACCGCACTGCCGGGAGCCTTGGAAGCACCTACGGAAGGAACGATGGCAGCATCAAGCTGAAGTTCTCCGTCGATCTGGAATTCGGGATAGTCCTTCTTTGCGATCTCAACAGCTGCTGTAACCTTGTCGATGTCTGCATGCTTTGCGGATCCCTTTGAAGAATGTGAAAGAAGAGCAACCTTAGCGGGCTTTCCTACAAGAGCTTCAAAACTCTTTGCGGAGCTGCCTGCGATAGCTGCAAGTTCTTCGGATGTAGGATTCTGAACGAGTCCGCAGTCACCGAATACAAATGTTCCTTCCTCACCGAATTCACAATCGGGAACTACCATGATGAAGAAAGCTGAAACAAGCTTTGTTCCGGGTGCTGTCTTCAGGATCTGGAGGCAAGGACGAAGTGTGTTTGCTGTAGAATGGCAAGCTCCGGAAACAACGCCGTCTGCGTCTCCCATCTTAACCATCATTACTGCGAATGTTGTGTAATCTGTTGTAAGGGATTCCTTTGCCTTTTCGGGTGTCATTCCCTTTGCCTGACGAAGTTCAACGAGCTTGTCGATGTAGCTCTGTAATTTATCTGTCTTATTGGGATCGATCCTCTTTGCCTTGGAAATGTCAAGACCCTGTGCTGTCTTTTCGATCTCCTCATCAGATCCTACCAAAATTACGTTTGCCGTACCCTCCTTAAGAGTGATTGCAGCAGCTTCCATTACTCTTCTGTCTTCTGTCTCGGGAAGAACGATGGTCTTGAGATTCTGCTTAGCTCTTGCTTTGATTCCTTCAATGAAACTCATATGTTTTCTCCTTTCGAATTCGGTGCGGAAGCTTCATATCCCTTTTTCATCAGGATGGCTTTGCACATTTGGAATTATTATAGTATAATCTTTTCAGTTTCACAAGAAAAATTTGAAAACAAACAAGATTTACGGGAGACACTTTTTTATGAAAATTGCATCTGTAATTGCTGAGTTTAACCCGTTTCACAACGGACATGCCCATCTTGTGCAAAAAACAAAAGAAGAATGCGGAGCAGACTACGTCGTAGCTTTCATGAGCGGTGATTTCGTTCAGCGAGGCGCTCCCGCGATCTGCGATAAATTTACAAGAGCAGAAGCCGCCGTAAAATGCGGAGTCGATGCTGTTTTTGAATTGCCGGTGGTCTACGCCACCGGTGCCGCCCCCGACTTTGCTTTCGGAGGCGTATCCATGGCAGAAAACATGGGCTGCTGTGACTTCCTTGCTTTCGGAAGTGAATGCGGTGATCTTGATACTTTACAAAAGGCCGCCATCCTCATCTCCGAAGAAACGGAAGAATTCAAAGAAAAACTGATGACCGCTTTAAAAAAGGGACTTTCCTATCCGGCAGCTATTTCTTCCGTTGTGAGCAAGACCCTTAAGGCAGATGAAAACCCTCTCCGTGCCCCCAATAACACTCTGGGAATAGAGTATCTTAAAGCTTTAAAGCTTCTTAATTCCAAGATCACACCCTTCACCATACAAAGACACCTTTCCTCTTATCACGAAAATGGCCTTGTAACCGATAAAGAAACAGGCATTTCCTATACCGGAGCGACTTATCTCCGAAATGTACTTACCGGCTCCGAAGAAACGGAAACATTGCGAAGATCTATGCCTGAGGAAGCATTTGAGACGATCTTTTCGGAATTTAAAAAAAGTTTTCCGGTCGTTCCTGACGACTTCACGCTCCCGCTGTCATTGATGCTGGAAAAAATGACTGCCGAAGAAGTGGATTCATTGACCGGAAACATCGATTCAAAATCGAAATTAAAGAAGAATCTTCTGACATTTGAGAAATTTACAAGCCTGAGATCCGATCTTCATGACAAGAGCCTCACGGAAAGCGCTGCGGGAAGGCTCCTCACCCATGCCCTTTTAGGCATATACGACAAGGACGTGGACAGAGAAACCGGTGTTAAGTACTTAAGACTTCTCGCCATGAACAAAGACGCCTCTCCCCTTCTAAAAAAAATAAAAGAGACCTCATCGATCCCTCTTATAACAAAAATGGCAGATTTTGATATTTCGAAATACCCAATGCTGATGAAGGATGTATATGCCTCCAATCTGTATCAAAAGGTTGTGAGCGAAAAATTCGGCCTTCCGTACAAAAATGACATAATTCATTCGCCCGTGATAGTCTGATCGGGCACAAAAAGCTTCGTCCGAGGACGAAGCTTTTTGTTTTTAGTCTATGTCACGCATAAAAGCGTCAGAATCAACATTGAAACCGTCACTGTCATCATTCTCATTTCCGAAGAACTGATTATCGTTCTCGTACTGATCGGGCTGCTCGCCTTCGATGTCGGCAACGATGTCGCTTTCTTCGATGGGTGCGGGTGCCACCTCATCACAGAGTTCCTTACGGTTTGCCGTAACGATCTCAAGATTTCTTGAAAGGGCTTCAACAAAGGCTTCGGATTTAGCCTTGGTGTCCTCAAGAGTTGTGGAAAGAACATTCTCTATCTGAAGAAGCATGTCCTTTGTGTACTCAAATGCTCCGCTTCTGATCTGCTCAGCTTCATAGTTTGCTGTTCCCAGTGTTTCATCAGCCTGCTGGTTTGCACGAGCTATGAACTCATTTGCCTGAAGGTATGCCTGACGCATGATCTCGCTGTCATGAACCATAGCTTCCGCCTTAACATTTGCATCTTCGATGATCTTCTGTGCTTTAAGCTCAGCCTCTCTTAAGATCTCGTCTCTTCTCTCAAGGATCTTGGCACATCTTGCAACCTCATCCGGGATCTTAAGCTTCATTTCATCCAACTTGTCAAGAAGTTCGTCCTTCTGAACGATGATCTGTGTGCTGGAAAATCCCTTGGGTTTGCACAACTCAATATATTCGTAGATATCTTCGATCGCCTGCTCTATTCTCTTGGAACTCATAATTTAATCCTCCGTACGCTTTTTGTATTTTTCATGAATGTCGCTCATAATGCATTTCGGTACAAACGCCGAAATGTCTCCTCCATAGGACGCAATTTCTCTTACGAGACTGGAGCTGACAAATGAGTACTCGATACTGGTGGTGAAAAAGATCGTATCAACCTCGGGATACATTTTGTGGTTTGTCTGAGCGATCTGGATCTCATACTCAAAATCCGTTACGGCTCTCAAACCTCTTACCAGAAAGTCTGCTTGCTCTTTCTTTGCAAAATCTACCAGCAGGCCGTCATAGGTCTCGATCCTGATATTTGGGATGTCTCCCGTCACCTTTTTCAAAAGTTCTACTCGCTCTTCCACCGTAAAAAGCGGGGTTTTGGAGCTGTTTTTAAGAACACCGATTATCAATTCGTCGGAAAGCTTCGATGCACGCTTTATAATGTCCAGATGGCCCAGCGTCACCGGATCGAAACTACCGGGATAAATTCCTTTTTTCATAGATCATCCTGTCCGTTCATCCGATCTTACGGATGAAAACATGTTTATTGTTTTTGTATTTCTTTTCTTTAAAGATATCGAACCCGAGTTCCGGAACATAGCTCAGATCGGTCAGATTGGATGCTTCGACTATGATCCATGTCTCATCATTCACCAGAGGTGAGCCTTGCAGTTTTTCCAAAACTCTTTTCTCGTGTTCGTGATTGTACGGAGGATCCATGAAAATGAAGTCATATGCCTTCTTTTCCCCCTCCAGTACCGACAAAGCCGATACGGCATCGGATGAGATCACTCTTGCTCTGTCTGTGAGACCGGTTGTTCTAAGATTTTCTTTCATTACGCTGATGGATGCGGAGCTGTTGTCTACCATAACAACAGGATTTGCACCCCTGCTCATCGCCTCGATCCCGATCGCTCCCGTTCCGGAAAACAGATCTATAAAAGAACTTCCGGCAATATAAGGATTGATGACATTGAACAAGGTCTCTTTCGTATTATCTTGTGTGGGCCTTACTGCCTCGCCGGGAACGGCTTTAAGCAATAAATGCCTTTTTTCACCTGCAATTACTCTCATTTTAGTCTATTTAAACCAATAATTCAACAATGTTTTTAAGATTGTTATTGTTCTTTCATGCTGTTTTTGATGATCTTATTGATGGCAGCAAAGTCATGGAGAGCTTTCTTACCGATCTTAAAGATCTTTTTCATGTTGATGGAGTTTACTCCTCCCTGACGAGGTCTGAAGGTTATCGGAAGGAATTTAACCTTGTAGCCCTTCTTGATCAAAAGTACGGAAATTATAACATTTGAAAGGTTGTAATTTTCGGGGATGTACTTGATCTCTTTTTTCAGGCTTTCAGCTTTCATCAGTCTGAAAGGTGTGTTTGCATCGGTAACCGTAACATGGAAGCAAAGTCTGCAGACAAGTTTTAAAGTCTTTGTTACCAAAACTCTTGAAAAGCCGTCCTGTCTGCCCTTTCTGTGTCCGATGACCATGTCGTAGTCATTTCTCATCTGCCAGAAAGCATCAAACTCCGCAGGAAGTGTCTGTCCGTCGGAATCGGTCTGAAAAATAAAATCCGCGCCGTTTTTGATAGCGTAATCATAACCGAAAAGGATCGTGGCTCCGTGTCCTCCGTTGGGCTTGGTGAGAGGGATCATCTGAGGTCTGGTCTCACTGAGTTTTTGAAGGATCTCATAGGTATCATCCTTACTTCCGTCGTTAACGATCACAAGTTTAGAATCCACGCCGTACTTTTCAACCACGGGATACCAGTCGTTGACTACATTTTCAATGTTATCCCTTTCATTGTAAGCGGGAATAATGATATAAAGCTTATCCATTTTACATTATCCGATTTAAAAACAAATCGTCCTTTCTCCCTTTTTGGGTACATAATTTAGTAAAGTCTTTGATTCGTATCAAAGATCCTTACCGACCACTCGCCCTCATCGTAGGTGTAAACCTCTTTGTAAGTGGCAGTAAACAACTCCTCATTGACATTATATTCTTCGCGAAGCGCTTTGCTCACGATTATATAATCGATGTTTGATTTGTAAATATAGTAGTCCAGTTCCTTTGAATCCGTCGCTGCGAAGATCTTTTCGACCATAGCCAGTCTGGGTGCGGTGTCGTAACCTGCGGACCATGTACAATACGGATAACTGTAGAAATGAATGATACCGCCCAAAACAATATTATTTAAGGCATATGTACCATCAAGCACCAGATCGTCGGAATCAAGATTTTCCTTAAGCCACAGGGTAACTTCATCCTTTTGGGAGAATGTGAAATAATTACGATCTTCTTTTGACTGAATGTAAAGTTCAGTGATACCCGTGATCGTAAGGCAGAAAGTCAAAGCCGCAGCCACAAAAGCACTGATCATTCCCGGTTGTCGGAAAAGATTTGATACAAAATGAGCCGTATACATTGAAACAAGCATAAGTGAAATGATCACCCACTTGTGATTGACCGCAATGTCCGGAGTAAGTGAAAGGAAAAACGACATCACAAACGGAACAAGAGAAACAAGGAACATGTATCTTGCTGTTCCTCGTACCAGGATCATTCCGAAGGTGGCAATGATCAGTGTAATTCCGGTCAAAAGGAAAATGTAGGCTATAACGCCGAAAACTGTTCTGTTTTCAGCGATAAATCCAAATTCATACTTGGGACTGACAGCATTTCCGAAGATAAAAACCTTTGACTGAGCCACAGCCATGACAACCGCCATGACAGCCGCTATAAGATAGTCCATTCTGCAAACGGAAAAAGCTGCCATAAAGAAAAGCATTGCAAGCGTTGCAATAAGGGCCGATCCATGCCAAAAAGCAAGTGCTCCGAGGAAGAGTCCCGCTCCGATGGCTGTCCCCGGGCTCTTCAGTGCAAAGGAATCCTTTGAGAAGAAACACAGTTTTACGTAATCCCACCATTCGGGCTCGTAGCTGACGTTGATCATATCATCGTGCTCTTCACCGTCTTCACCGTCATTTTCATCTCTTGGCTTCTTCTGCTTTACAACGACACCTTCTTTTTTTAGGATGTCAAGATTCTCTCCCATTTCCTTGAGATACGGCAGGAAGATGATGATCGCCAGCAAAAGCGCCGTTATTCCGAAAGCAAAATGACGCTGATTACAGAAAACCCTGGTGCACCAAAAGCCCCAGCCTTCATGATAATCGGAAAACGTGAAATAAGATGAATTATTCAACAATGCCTTGATCGGGTGTCCGCTTCTGTCCTTGGCAAGGAAATCAAAGACAGAAAAAGAACTGCGGAAAGTGAACAGCAATCCGCCGATCCATGCTGTGAGTCTGCATTTAAAAATGTTTACCGTCAGGGTGAACAAAAGAAGATAAGTGCAAAACAGATTCATGATACTGGGAATGTTAAATGCATGATCGATCCTTAATCCCAGAAATTCAAGATTTCCCACAAGAAATTCGTGCATAAAATGATATCTGATGTCTGCATCTCCAAAGTAGGCATATTGTGTCGGAAAATTGTTTCCGTAGGAAAACGAGCGTATCATGCTCAAATGAGCACCAAAATCCGCCCAAACGGAGATTCCCACATTCATATTGTCTCCCGAAACATAAAATGTCTTATACATGATAATGATGCAGAATGCCAATGCTATGCCTGCATAAACTGCATAGGAAGGATCTCCGTTCCAGAAGAATTCGCCAAGCATTTTAAGATTTATGTTACGGATCTTCTTTTTGTTGAAACCAACTCCGTAAAACATGGTAAATGCGGCGGCCAGCATTCCGAGAACAATAACATTTCCGTAGATCATCGGCTTCGGAGCGCTTTTGGAAATATAGGATACAATGTAAACAAGCCAGGTCACAACCAGAGTTCCGGTAATGTACCAGGCAGGAAGAAGGACATAATAAGCGGGAAGCTTTATCATGCTTCCGTTCTCCCTCTTAACGTATGCTCTCTCGATCAATTTCGGAAAAAAGATCTTGCAGAACATAAACCCTGTAAATATGCAGATAAAAATGTAAAAAATTCCAAGCATAACCCAAAATCCCAATCTCTTAGTTTTTTCTTCTCGAAATTATATATCGCGGTCGTCCTTTGATCTCATGATAGATACGTTCCAGATACAACCCGATGATACCGAGGCAGATCATTATGGCAGAACCGATGAACAAAAGAAGGAGTATCACAGTCGTGAAGCCTTCCATGGAAGCTCCCATAAAGTATCTCACAAGTGTCTGGATCCCCATGACGATTGCAAACGCAAACATCAAAAAGCCCAGATAGATGATCAGTTTTAAAGGTGCCGAGGCGTAAGAAGTGATGGATGTTACCGCCAATCCCACAAGTCTTTTAAATGTCCATTTTGAAGTGCCCTCCACTCTGTCATGTACTTCAAACGGAACCTTCCTTCTTTCAAAGCCCACCCAGGCAGACATTCCCCTGAAAAACGTGATCTTTTCGGGCATTTCCTGCATAGCTGTGACCACATTGCGGTCAAGCAGCTTAAAATCGGAGGCGTTACGAAGATCTATGCCTGTGAGTCTAAGAAGGATCCCGTAAAACAATTTAGCCATGCCACGATAGAACTTGTTTTCCGTTCCTCTGTCGGATTTTACTCCTTCAACCACATCCACATCTTCTTCTCTCCAGATCCTGACAAATTCGGGGATAAGTTCCGGCGGATGCTGAAGATCCGAGTCCAGAACCACCACTGCTTCCCCTTTTGTTTCATCAAGTCCGGCACAAAGCGCGGCTTCTTTACCGAAATTTCTGCTCAGGCGAACGCTTCTGACTGCGGGATTCCTGTCCGAAACTCCCGACAGTATCTCCCATGAATCATCCTTCGAGCCATCGTCGACCAGCACAAACTCGTAATTTATATTCGCATTTTTCAAGATGTTTTCAACCGTTTCCACTGACGAAGCAATGTGTTTTCCTTCGTTGTATACGGGCATAACGATTGAAATCAGTGAATTTTCGTTTCTCACCACGAAGCATCCTCTTTTTTAAATTCTGTAAGCTCCTCCATGGAGCAGATCTCGTTGGCAACCACCCTGTTTGCCTGGTTTACGATCATGGCCTCAAACAGATTTCTGATGCCTCTCGCATTTCCGAATTCTTTCTTCTGAAGTTCATTCATTCCCGAAAGATAAGTTTTAAGGTCTTCCAGCATATCTTTGCCGACACTGAACCCGTTCTTTTTTGCCATTCCTTCCATGATCTCGCAAAGCTCGTCGTCCGAATAATCCGGGAAGGTAATGAAACGGTTAAATCTGGACATGAGTCCGGTGTTGCTCTTAAGGAATTTTCTCATTTCCTCGGTGTATCCCGCAACGATGACCACCAGATCGTTCCTGTGATCCTCCATGAGCTTTACCAATGTATCCAATGCTTCTCCGCCGAAGTCATTGGAAGTACTGCCGGCCAAGGCATATGCTTCATCGATGAACAGAACACCTCCGATGCTCTTTTCAACGACCTCCTTCACCTTTAACGCGGTCTGTCCCACGTAGCCGGCCACCAGTCCGGAACGATCCGTTTCCGTAACCGTTCCCTTTGATAAAATGCCCAATTCTCTGTAAATGTTACCGACGATCCTGGCAACCGTTGTCTTTCCGGTTCCCGGACTGCCTGTAAACACCATGTGATAGGACATTTCAATCTGCGGCAATTTAAATTCTTCTCTCATCTTTCTCACCTTAATGAGGTTGATGAGAGACTTGATCTCCCTTTTAACATCGTCAAGGCCTACCAAAGAGTTCAATTCATCAAGAAGTTCATCCAGCTTCGAATCTCTGATCCTTTCAACGATGTTCTCGGTCTTGTCCGCTGTTTCCTCTTTCTTGGGCTCAGCCTTAGGAGCTGTCCGAACTTCATCCATTTCGTCAAAATCATTTACAACGGCGCTGGCTACAGGTCGTAACTGCTCCGGTGTATAGTAAAGATGAAGGATCTTGTATTTTTCAAAATCGCAATCGGCAGCTTCAAGCTGTGCGGCGCTGTCAGCCAATTCTCCGTGGCAGAGCTTCTTGAAGATGTATTTGCTGTCAACGCATTGATTTGAATTCTTATTATTGGTTAGGAAAGTACTGACTTTATCAAAGTAGCTTCCCAGGTACTTAGTTGCAATGGGCATACGTCTCTGGTCCATGTTGTAGGCAAGGCAGAGCATAATGTTTACGATCGCATCAAAGAAAAGTGCGGCCGTTCCCGAGCTCTTTTCCATGTCTCTCAGCGATAATAACTGAAAAAGAATGGGCGGTGTGCGCTGGAATTTCTCCGCATCTTCCACCAGCTTTCGGTCATTCACGGCATTTCTGATCAGATCTCCGGCAGTTTCGGAAAGAGCTGCAATAAAAGACTTTTCACCCTCGGTAAGGGTGTCACAATACTTTGCAAAACAAACCAAAAGAGATTCCGCATAAATATCAAGTATCTGCCTTGCGGAAGCATGAAGTACCTGCTCCGGTGTTTCCCAATAGCCTTCTCTGCTCAACAGATCGCAAAATTTATGAAGAACCCTGTAATTGTCCTCTGCTATTTTATACAATTGTTTTTGTGAGTAATTCCTATCGGCCATATCTTCTTCTCTTGGTCTAATTTTAACTTATATCGTAACATAATTATTAAAAAATTGGAATACTTCTTTTGCACCGCCATCATACATTTTTTGTACGATGCAGTCCATCTCTTTATCAGAAAGCGAGGCTACGGCTTCATTTGCGGAATTCAAAAGAGAAGCATCATTAAAAACATCACCCAGCTTAAAATACATTTCACCGCATTGCCTGATCCCGAAAAGATCCCCGGGGCCCCTCATTTTAAGGTATTCGTTGGCAATTTCGAATCCGTTGTTCGACTTTAGTAGAACGTTTAGTCGTTCTTTCGTCTCGTCCGACTCTTTTCCGTAAATAAAGATGCAAAACGACTGTTTATCGCCTCTTCCGACTCTTCCTCTGAGCTGATGAAGCTGAGCAAGTCCGAATCGCTCTGCATTTTCAACAACCATTACGGTGGCGTTTGGGACGTTCACTCCGACTTCTACTACAGTTGTCGAAACAAGCACGTCAATCTCGCCATTTTTAAAGCTTTCCATGATGTCGTTCTTCTCTTTCGGTTTCATCTTTCCGTGCAGTTTTTCTACAACCGGTGAATCGCCAAAGAGTTCCTTTAGCCGCTCACAATAATCTGTTACATTCTCCAGTTCCGAGTCTTCATTCTCATCCACCATGGGGCAGATGATATATGCCTGTCTTCCCTCTTCAACCTGTTTCTTTATGAAACTGTATGCAGAATTTCTGTATCCCTGTCCCACAACGCAGTTTTTGATGGGCAGTCTTTCCGCAGGAAGCTCGGTTATTCTTGAAATGTCCATGTCCCCGTAAAGCATCATGGCCAAAGTTCTGGGAATGGGTGTTGCACTCATTACAAGAATATGGGGACGAACTCCTTTTTTATTCAGCTTCTCTCTCTGTTTTACTCCAAATCTGTGCTGCTCGTCGGTTATGCAAAGAGCCAGGTTGTCAAAAACTAGTTTCTCTTGGAATAAAGTGTGTGTTCCTATTATAACATCCGCTTCATGAGCTTCTATCATAGCATAGGCCTTTTTCTTTTCCGAAGCTTTCATTGACCCCACAAGCAGACAGCATCTGATGCCAAAAGGAGCAAAATCCCTGCTCATGGCTTCAAAGTGCTGTTGAGCCAGAACTTCCGTAGGAGCCATGATCGCCCCCTGGTAACCTGACCTTGCAGTCATTAAAAGCGCCAGTTCTGCCACTACTGTTTTTCCCGATCCAACATCTCCCTGGATCAGTCTTGCCATAACATGTCCGGAAAGCAGGTCCTTTTTTATCTCTTCAAATACATTTAATTGATCTTTTGTAAGCTTATAGGGTAATTTTGTAATAAACTCATCACAGCTTCCGTCATCGCTGATCTTGGCTTCGCTGTCAAGTACCTCTCTGCCCTGTGACATTTGTCTGATAAAGACCATGAACAGGAAGAACTCCTCAAAAACAAGAGATCTTCTGGCTTCCAGCATGGTCTCCTCGCTTTTCGGGAAGTGCATTTCTTCTACAGCATGATTCTTTTTTATAATGTCAAATTCTTTCCGTATCTTTAAAGGGACAAACTCCGGAAAATCTCCGGTGATCGTCAACGCCTGTTTTACAGCCTTACGTACAGCATTGTTTGTGAGCCCTGCAGTTAAAGGATAGACAGGCTGCAAAGCAGTCTGAAGTTTGTAATACTCTTCCCTCTTATAGACCTTGGCCTGCTCCATCTGAAGCTTATTGCCTTTTTTGTTGATCCTGCCTCTTAAAATAAAATGATAGCCCGATCTTAATTCATACTTTACAAAGGGTTGATTAAACCATACACACTCTATACTGCCTGAAGGATCTGTCAGCTGACACGTAAGGATCTTTATTCTCGATGTGTATCTCGGCTCAACAACCTTTGATATCAGCCCGCAGACAACTCCTTCTTCTCCTTCTCTGAGATCCGAAATAAGCCCGGGATCATTAAAAGTGTCGTATCTCGAGGGATAAAAAGTAAGGAGTTCTCCGACACTCCCTACGCCAAGCTTATTGAATAAATTTTGTGTTTTTTCGCCTATACCCTTGATCTCGGATACAGAATCGGTGAGTTCCATTCTTTCGCCCCCGCACCATATTTTCCATAAAATTTTATCACTTTTATATCACATGGGCAAACACAAAAAAAGGTTTCCCGAAGGAAACCCTTTCCGTTTGTTTGTTTATTCTACCGAAATTATGTAATAATAAATGGGCTGATCGCCTTCATGTACCTCAACCTCAACAGCCGAGTACTTTTCTCCGATCCTTGCGGCAAGAGCGTCTGCCTGCTCCAGGGTCATGGTGTCTCCGTAATAAAGAGTAACCAATTCGGAATTCTCATCGATCATCTGAGATGTAAGCTCAAAGGCAACATCTTCAATATTATTACCGACAGCCTTTATGGTCTTATCATCCAAGCCCATAATATCGTTCTGCTTGATGTCGAAGCCGTCAATGGAAGTGTCTCTTACAGCATAAGTCAATTGACCTGTCTTGACCGTCTTTAAGGACTCAGTCATTGCTGCTTCATTTTCTTCCGGTGAATTATCATACATGTAATTGATAAGTGCCGTGATTCCCTGAGGAACAGTCTTTGTGGGAATTACGATGACATTCTTGTCTGTGGTGAGCATCTTCGCCTGTTGAGCGGCAAGAATGATGTTTCCGTTATTGGGCAAAATATAAATGTTGTCCGCATTAACCTTTTCAATGGCATTCATAACATCGTCGGTGGAAGGATTCATTGTCTGACCGCCTTCGATGATCTGATCTACTCCGAGTCCGATAAGGATCTCGTTTAAGCCGGCTCCGACGGAAACGGCTACGAAACCGTCTTTTTTACGAGGTTCCTGAGCCTTGGGTGCTTCGGTTTTCTTTTCTTCAGCCTTGGGAGTGGGCTGTTGAACGGGCGCAACCTTCTGTTCGCTCTTAATTGCTTCATTCGATCCGGAAGAAACAGCGCTGCCTTTTTCTTCCTTGAGATTTTCAATCTTCATCTCGGAAAGCTGACCATATTTAATGCCTCTGGAAAGAACGGCACCGGGATCATCGGTCAAAACCTGTACCTTACAGGTTCCGTCATTTACGCCGAATTCCTTAATGTCTCCGACAGACTCGAGATATGCCCTGAAATTTAACTCTTCTCCCTTAGGCACTTCTTTATCGAGTTTAATAATAAAATCAGCGCAATAGCCAAACTTTATCTCTTTAGATGAAGCATCGGTCGAAGAGCCTTCTGTTGCCGGAGCTGCATCATCGAAGGGAATGGGATTTCCATTTAAGGAAGCAAAGGCTCCCCTTACCACTTCAAGAAGACCTGCGCCACCGGAGTCAACAACTCCCGCCTCTTTAAGGACAGGGAGAAGCTCGGGTGTATAATCAAGAGCCTCCTGCATTTTATCGATGACCTGACGGAAGAAATCTTCCATATTATCAGTGGTACCTACAAGCTCTCTGGCTGTCTCGGCACCGACTCTTGCTACTGTAAGGATCGTGCCTTCTTTAGGCTTCATAACAGCCTTATATGCTGTTTCCACAGCTCTTTCAAAAGAATCAGCCACCAATTCGATGGTGATCTCATCTTTGTCCTGAATGATCTTGGTAAATCCACGAAGAAGCTGCGACAGAATAACACCGGAATTTCCTCTTGCGCCTCTCAAGGAACCGGATGCAATAGCCTTTGAAAGCTGTTTCATGTTGAATTCCTGAAGAGCTGCGACTTCCTTTGCAGCTGACATTATTGTAAGTGTCATGTTCGTTCCTGTATCTCCGTCGGGAACGGGAAATACATTTAATTCGTTAATTATCTCTTTCTTGGCCTCAAGCGTTTTAGCCGCGGTCAAAAAAGCTTCCTTCAACATGGAAGCGTTTATTGTATTAGAATTCACCTGATTTTCCTCCTAAGATTGATGGGCATCAATCGATTGCCCTCACGCCTTCTACCAATACGTTAATTTTCTCAACCTTAAGGCCGGAAAATTCTTCAACCTTGTATTTCACGTTGCTGATCAAGTTGCTTGCAACGGATGAAATGTTCACACCATATGATACAATAATATGCAAATCGATAATGATCTTGTTATCGGCAGTAACCGTAACACCAACCCCATGTTTTAAGCTGTCTCTCTTAAGAAGCTTTGCAATTCCGTCCTTTACGTTGACGGTAGCCATACCGACAATTCCGAAGCATTCAACTGCGGATGAACCTGCATACTTTGCGATGACATCATTATCAACTGCAACATTACCGAGATTCGTATTCATTGTCCCTGTATTAGCACTCATAAACTTAACCTCCTGATGCCTTGTCTTCTTTCATATTGCGCACAGCGCAAATATAACTTCAGCGTTGAAAGTATACCCTAAAAGGAAGAAAAAATAAACCCTTTTGGGGAAACTTGATTATTATTTAATGTTTCGAGAGTCGAATGTAACATTTTTGTAATCAAAGTAAAAAGGAAGTGCCTACACTCAAGACACTTCCCTTATCAGCTTATTATTATTTGATTAAGCGCGTTCTACTTTGCCGGATCTGAGGCAAGAAGTGCAAACATACATCTTCTTGTTACCCTGGGGAGTCTTTACGCGAACTGACTTAACGTTGGACTTCCACATCTTGTTCTCTCTTGCAGATACATGGCTTCTGGAGAAGCTGAGCTGCTTTCCGAAAAGGCCGCCCTTGTTGCAAATTGCACATTTAGCCATTGAATTATACCTCCTATGGTCACATTTCTCTTAATTATTTTCTTAAACCAAGCTTCTCGATCAAAGCACGATAGCCGTCAAGGTCTGTCTTCTTGAGATACTCGAGCATACCACGTCTCTGACCAACCATCTTAAGAAGTCCTCTTCTTGAATGATGATCCTTGTCGTTGTTCTGAAGATGAGCAGTGAGCTCATTGATTCTCTCAGTAAGAAGAGCGATCTGAACCTCGGGTGAACCTGTGTCATTGGGGGTTCTGCCGTAAGCAGCGATGATTTCTGCTTTCTTTTCCTTTGTAATCATGAGATTATCCTCCTAAAAAATTAAATACGCCGTAAACTAAGAAGCGGTTGGAGTGTACTCCGTCCTCTGAGTTTAGGTGACAAAATTAACCTGCTATTTACGCAAGCTTGAAAACTATAACACAATTTTTGCGGTTTGTAAACAATATTTTCTAAAATCTGTGAATAAAAAGCCCCGAACGAAGCTTGGGTTCAAACCAGGTGGACTTGGGAGGCATGAGTAGTCCCGCATCAGCCACATCAAAAAGTTCAAGGATCGATGTGGGATACATGGAAAAAGCTATCTTCATCTCGCTCTCGCATCTTCTTTCCAATTCCTTTAAACCTCTGATGCCTCCAACGAAATCGATCCTCTTATCTGTTTTGGGATCGAAAATTCCCAGTATCGGAGCCAGAAGATTACTCTGCAAAACAGAAACATCCAGTCCGGCAACGGGATCTTTTTCGTTAAAACTGCCGTTCTTGGCCGTAAGCTTGTACCATTCTCTGCCCAGATACATTCCGAACTCTGCCTTTGCAGTCGGTCTGAAGGCCTCTTTTCCTACCTTGGTCACTTCAAACTTTGTAGAGATCTTCTTCAAAAATTCCTCATCCGACAATCCGTTAAGGTCTTTAACCACACGATTATAATCCATGATCATAAGCTCATTTTCGGGGAAAAGAACCGACAGAAAGAAATTGTACTCGGCAGTCTTATCATAGGAGCCTTTTGCCTGTTTCTCCTGTTCTCTTCTCATAAGCCCCACCTTAACAGCTGAAGCTGCTCTGTGATGGCCGTCCGCAATGTATATGCTTTTAATGGAGGCAAAACGGCTGCGGATCGTATCAATGTCTGCGTCGGAGTCGATCATCCAGACTCTGTGTCTGATGGAATCCTCTGATGTAAAATCAGCTTCGGGAGCATTCTCCTTTACTTTCCTTACGGTTTTCTCTATCTCATCATCGCTTCTGTAAGCCAGGAAAATAGGGCCTGTCTGGGCAGAACATGTGTCCACGTGCTTGATCCTGTCAAGTTCTTTGTCTGCCCTGGTGTTTTCATGCTTCTTGATCACTCCGTCAATGTAATCGTCAATCGAAGCGCAGGCAACGATCCCTGTCTGTGCTCTTCCGTTCATTGTCAGTTCATAAAGGTAGTAGCATGCCTTCTTGTCCTGTACAAAAACGCCGTCCTTGATCTCAGAGTCAAGCATATCTTTAGCCTTTGCGTAAACCTCAGGTGCGTACATGTCGTAATCTTCCGGGAACTGTGTTTCCGGACGGTCTATGTTCAAAAAAGAAAGAGGTTCTTTGAGAGCTGTTTCTCTCGCCTCTTCACGATTGTACACATCATAGGGAAGAGCCGCAACTCTGTCCGTAATCTTTTTTTCAGGTCTGAATGCTTGAAACGCCTTGATCGTAGCCATTATTTTTACCTCTTTCAAAATATTTATATTTTATTCATTCCGCGAACACAAATAAAACACATTTATGGTGTATTATATATGTGTACCGAACGGGAAGTACGTTCGGTATGAAAAATCACCTTATGGTAATTTTTCTCTCCCCTACTTATTTACTTTTTATAAATTTTTTCATAACTCCCCCTCGAACAGCAGCCGATCGGCTGCTGTTCACATTTTACGGGAAAGTTACAAAGTAAATTTTCGGGATCGGTCTTGTTTTTCTTTATATCCTGTCGTTCATATTTGAAGATATGAACTTCTTTAATTGCTTAAATAAGTTGTCCTTTGTTACCAGTAAGAAAATAACTTCAAGAGCAAAGATCGTAGCGCACTGGATGAGTCTCGGAAGGATCGTCTCTCCTGTAAGCGGGATTCCGCTGAACCAATAAAGTGAAAGCGTTGTGACAATGAGCCCCGCAATAAACTGATCACAGAATGCGGCTGCTATAATGTTAGGGATCCTCTGCTTTCTGAAAAGGAAGATACCGAAAGTCACTCCTCTTAATGCTGCGGCAAATGTGATACCGGGGTTAAAAGGATAGGTCTGCTTTACAAACCAGCCCAGCACATCGGCTGTAACTCCAACGATAGCGCTGTATAAAGGTCCGAGTATCGCACCGCTTACAGCACGACCCACAAAGGTGAAGCTTAGTCTTGTAAAGGGGGTTTCAAATACAGCGAAAAATCTCTCCAAAACCATTTGGATGGCTACCATCAGAGCCATGATCACAAGGATCTGGGTGGAAATTCGTGGTACATAATTTCCCACTGTAATCTTCAGGTCGTTTTTAGTGTTTTCCGTCGCGTCATTTGTTGTTGTGTTCTTCATGATTGATCTCCTGTTTTGTTTGTACTGCTTCGGCTAAAACCTTATCAGTATTCCGGCGCTTCGATCCAGTCCAGAGAAGGTGAATACTTAAATAAAACTTTGGCCTTGATGTCTTTTTTGGACACATACTTGTTTATTGTCCATTCCCTTGCATCACCCGAGTAGTTCCTGTTGTCCCCCAAAAGGAAGTAGCATCCTTCGGGAACTTCATAAGGACCGCTGTCTCTTGCGATCACCTCCGGAAGATAGTCCTCCTCCAGTTTTTCACCGTTAATGTAAACCGCACCGTCATGCACTTCTACGGTTTCTCCCGGAAGTCCGATCACCCTCTTCACGTAAAGGCAATCTTCTCCGGAATATTTTAATGCGGGAAAGATCACAATGTCGCCTCTTTTGATGTTTGTGAACAATCTCCAGCCGATCACCTTATCATTGGGCATGATCGTTTTCTCCATGGAACCCGTGGGGATCTCAGCCTTAAGAATGATAAAATTGGTAATCACGTAAGATGCAATGACAACTATGATCAGAGTAACGAGCCAGCTGATCGCTTCTTTAAGATTTCTCTTTGCTTTATTTAGCGAAGATTCTTCCTCTTTTTCTTCTCCGTTTTCATTTTTTTTCATCAAGTCTTCTTCCATCGATGTACCCCCCATAATGTAACAAATTTAGAGTAGCTTTAGTGTATACGTTAACCCACCATTTTGCAAGTAAAAACTTCTTATGAAAGCCATTAATCATTATATCAAAAAAAGCCTCAGACAGCCTGAGCCGCCTTTGGCTTCGTTTTTTATCATTTTACACTTTCGATAAATCTCATAAAGGCCTTTCGCCCTTCTTCATTGTACTTGTAAACGCCGGCATCTTCAAGCACCTTTACAAAGACCTTACCAACCTCATCTCGGATGATCTTTGATGTGTTTTCTTCGTTAAAAATATCGTACTTTTCACGGATCTCTTTAACCCATGGTGCATGCTGATAAAGAGGTGAGTCTTCTTCGATCTCTTTTCCGGAGATCAGGATCTCCTTGATCTCTGCCAGTTCCTTCTTTAATCTTGCGGGAAGAATGGCACAGCCCATTACTTCGATCAGCCCGATGTTCTCTTTTTTAATGTGATGGAGTTCGCTGTGAGGATGGTAAACTCCCAAAGGATGTTCCTTCGTTGTGATGTTGTTTCTGAGGACCAGATCCAATTGGAAACGTCCTTCTTTCATTCTTGCAATGGGAGTGATCGTATTATGCTTTTCACCGTCCGTCTCAGCAAAGACAAACGCCTTTTCGTCTGTGTAAACACGCCAGTTTTTGAGGATCATGTCAGCCAGTTCGATCAATCGGCTCTTGTCAGCGCATGTGAGTCTGATGACCGACATGGGCCATTTTACAATGCCCGCCTCCACATCATCAAAGTCTTTAAAATGCAATTCCTTTTCGATCTCAGCTCTTGCCATGGCAAATTCGTAATTGCCGCCCTGGAAATGATCATGTGTCAGGATCGAACCCCCTACGATGGGAAGATCCGCATTGGACCCCAAAATGTAATGAGGAAACTGCTCCACAAAGTCCAAAAGCTTCACAAAGGTAGCTCTGTCGATCTTCATGGGCGTGTGCTTACGATTTAAAATTATGCAATGCTCATTGTAATAAACATAGGGTGAGTACTGAAATCCCCAATCCTCATTGTTCATGGTGATGGGAATGATCCTCAGGTTTTGTCTGGCAGGATGGTTGGTTCTTCCTGCATAACCCTCGTTTTCAAAGCAAAGCTGGCATGCGGGATAACCCGACTGCTTCATGAGCTTCGCTGCGGCAATCGCTCTGGGATCCTTCTCAGGTTTGGAAAGATTGATGGTAATGTCAATATCTCCGTAGATCGAAGCTGTTTTCCACTTCATGTCCTTCTTAACACGATTGGTGCGGATGTAATTGCAGTCTCCCGACAGCTTGTAAAAGTAGTCGGTGGCTGCTTTTGTGTCCTTTGCCTTAAGCTCATTGAATTTAGCGATAACTGTACTGGGCATGGGTGTCAGAAGGCCCATGATCTTCGTATCAAAAAGATCCCGCTCCGTAATTCCGTCTTCAATAATGCCTGTTTTTATCGCATTTTCCAGGATGATCCCTAAAACATCATCCAGTCTTTCCCTTTCTATGGGAATGTCGCCTGCGCCTTCTTCGATCGCATCGAGACGCAGCGCTTCCATTATTCTGTTTGTGGTGTAGATCTTGTCTTCCCCATTGACAAGTCCCGTTTTCATGCCGTATTCAACCAGCCAGTTGATACACTCGGAAACTGTCATTTTGCCTCCTGTCATAAAGCCTTATTATTTTACAATTCCATAGGTCCGTCACCGATCTCAACTGTATAGAAATCAGCAGCGTATCCGATCTTTTTAAGGTACTCGTCACCTACGGTCTTAATGTATTCATCCACATTTTCATCTCTGACGATGGCTACCGTACATCCGCCGAAGCCTGCACCGGTCATTCTTGCACCGATAACGCCGGGAACTTTCCATGAAGTCTCCACGATCGTATCCAGCTCAATACCGGTCACTTCGTAATCTTTCTGTAAAGAAAGATGAGAAGCGTTCATGAGCTCTCCGAAAGTTTTAAGATCTCCTGCCTTAAGAGCTTCCACCGCTCTTACCGTTCTCATATTCTCGTAAACCGCATGCTTTGCACGTCTTGTCTTAGTCTCGTCTCCGATGACATTTTTAACTTCCTCGAATTCAGCCTCTGTAAGCTCACCCAGTGAATCGATCTTCTTAACAGACTGAATGGACTTTAATGCATCCTCGCATTCGCTTCTTCTCTCGTTGTACTTGGAATCTCCCAATCCACGCTTCTTGTTGGAGCATGTGATCACGATCTTTGCGCCCTTAAGTTCGATGGGTGCATATTCATAATTCAATGTGGCTGTATCAAGGAAGATAGCATTGTCCTTCTTGCCCATTGCGATCGCAAACTGATCCATGATCCCGCAATTGACTCCGATAAACTTGTTCTCGGCCTTCTGTGAAAGAAGTGCAATGTCAACAAGGCTCATTTCAAAACCGAAGAGCTCCCTGCAGGCATATGCGGTCAGGACCTCCAATGATGCTGATGAAGAAAGTCCGGAGGCATTGGGAATGTTTCCGTAGACAAGGAAATCTATGCCTTCGTCAACTCTTGTCTCATTTTCGTTCAACATAGAGATGACACCCATGGGATAATTCGCCCAATTGTACTCTTCTCTGTCGTAAACGAGTTCATCAAGATTTACGGCCTTGATGCCCTGGTTCACAAAATTCATGGAATAGAATCTGCAGGTGTCCATTCCGTTCTTTCTTGCAACCGCATAGGTTCCGATGGTGAGTGCGCAGGGGAACACGTGACCGCCGTTATAATCCGTGTGTTCACCGATGAGATTCACTCTGCCGGGCGCAAAGAATACTCTGCAATCATCTGTTCCGCCAAAAACTCTTTCGAATTCTTCCAATAGCTTTTCTTTCATATGTTTACCTCACGTTTGGCATTTATTTTAATATTTTTGTTTTAAAACATTATTCTTGTGCAATTATATCAGAGGGTCAGACTTTTGTAAAGAGACCTTTAATGAATTTAGCTATTGTTAATGTTTTAAATTTTGATATACTTATTATATATACATATTTATAAATAACTTGATCATCGTTTACGGAAAGGGAAGCAGAACCCATGAAAAACACTTTCGGAAACAACATCACTTTAACGCTTTTCGGTGAAGGTCAGGGACCTTCGGCAGGTATAGTGATCGACGGCCTGACTCCGGGTGTCGAGGTTAATGAAGACACGATCAGGGAATTCCTTGCAAAAAGAAATCCGGAGCCTTTGCTTGAGGAAGAAAAATTCGAACCCGACAATTTCGGCATAATCAGCGGCGTCTTTAACGGAAAAGCCACAGGCGCCCCTTTGTGTATCATTGTTCCCATAAGGGATGAAGATCCTGCAGATTACGATCAGCTTAAAAACACACCCAGACCATCTCATGCAGATTACGCTGCCATGAAGAAGTACCACAATTTCCAGGACTACAGAAATGACGGACATTTTTCGGGACGTATCACTTCCGCCCTTCTGGCCGCAGGCGGGATTTTGATCCCGGCGTTGCAGAAAAAAGGCATTACGGTGGAATCAAGGATCGTAAAAATGGGAACATCCAACAATCCTCTGCATTTCGATTCGGAACTCCTGGTTGCGGCAGCAAACGGAGACACCATCGGAGGCGTTGTAAAAACAGTGATCAACGGAGTTCCTGCAGGCCTCGGAGAGCCATGGTTTGATTCTCTCGAAAGTCTCATCTCCCACGCTGTTTTTTCCATTGGCGGTGTGAAAGGCATAGAATTCGGTATGGGATTTGCCTTTGCAGACATGACAGGCACTCAGGCCAACGACTCGATAAGGATAACCGAAGGTAAGATCGTTACTTCATCCAACAACAACGGCGGAATTAACGGCGGTATCAGTAACGGAATGCCCATTGTTTTTAAAACTGCCGTCAAGCCCTCTCCTTCCGTTGAAAAAGAACAATCAACGGTTAACCTGGCAACCGGTGAAAATGTAAAGATCAAACTCTCCGTAGGAAACGATCCCGCGATCGTCCGCAGGGTTCCCCCTATCATAGATGTTTTGGCGGCACATGTGATCACAGATGCCCTGGTCTCACATTACGGAACGGATTATCTGCTTTAATATACATATATTAATAAAAAAACAGCCACGAGCTAATGCTCGTGGCAATTTTTTTGGGATAACCCATACAACCAACAACATATCTATTAAATAAAGGATAAAAGGCAATTTTAACAGTTAGCTTTTGCTAACCCTAAGGTATTAATAAAAGGCTTTCGTTAGCCTGTGCTAACTTTATACACTAAAAATACCATCATGTCAATAGGTTTTTCAAAAAAATATTACAAATTTTCTCAAGGTAATAAAAAACGCCTCCGCAAATTGCGGAAGCGCCTTGAGCTTACTCCATTTCAAATGCTCCGGTATAGAGCTGGTAGTAAACACCTTTCTTTTTTATGAGTTCATCATGTGAACCTCTTTCTATAATGTGTCCGTGGTCCAAAACGATGATGGATTTTGCATTTCTGACGGTGGAAAGCCTGTGGGCGATAACAAATACGGTTCTGCCCTCCATAAGGCGATCCATTCCGTTCTGAACGAGAGCTTCTGTTCTCGTATCGATTGAGCTGGTAGCTTCATCAAGTATCATTGCGGGAGTGTTTGCTACGGCTGCTCTGGCAATGGAAAGAAGCTGCCTCTGTCCCTGTGACAGTGACGCCCCGTTTCCTGTGAGCATCGTGTTGTAGCCCTCCGGAAGCCTTGTGATAAAGTCATGAGCATTTGCCAGCTTTGCGGCTTCTATACACTCTTCATCCGTGGCATCCAGTCTTCCGTAACGGATATTGTCCATTACCGTTCCCGTAAACAGGTTTACATCCTGAAGAACCAGTCCCAATGAACGTCTGAGGTCAGGCTTTTTGATCTTGTTTATGTTGATACCGTCAAAACGGATCTTTCCGTCGGGAATATCGTAAAATCTGTTGATAAGATTGGTGATGGTTGTCTTTCCTGCGCCGGTTGCACCTACAAAAGCAAACTTTTCTCCTGCCCTGGCATGAAGAGAAACGTCTTCAAGCACCAATTTGTCGGGAACATAACCGAAATCCACGTTCTCAAGTTCGATCTCACCTTTAAGTTCCGTGTAAGTCACGGTTCCCTGTTCCTGATGAGGATGCTTCCAAGCCCAAAGATTTGTAGATTCTTTGGTTTCAACAAGATTTCCGTTTTCGTCCTTCTTAACGTTTACAAGCTCGCAATAGCCGTTATCCTCTTCGGGCTTTTCATCGATGAGTTCAAACACTCTTCCCGCACCGGCAATACCCATCATTACCATAGTGATCTGCTGTGAGATCTGTCCCACCATCTGAGAAAGATGGCCGAACATTCCGAGGAATGTAACAACAATACCGAGTGTAAGGGGTACTATGCCCACAATAGTTACGTTGACAACTCCCAGGCCGTACAACAGGGCTCCGAAAATCGCTATTATAACATAGAAAATGTTTCCGACATTGTTTGTGATAGGTCCGAGAACGTTACCGTTCATATCTGCCAGCATGGAATCATCGTAAAGCTTATCGTTCAGCTTGTCAAAATCCTTCTTTGCATCCTCTTCGTGAGTGAAGACCTTAACCACCTTGAGTCCGGTCATCATCTCTTCGACAAAGCCTTCTTCCTTTGCCAGGGACTGTTGACGTCCTACCATGTACTTTCCGCTCTTTCCGCCGAAATGTGCTCCTGCTCTTCCAATAATGAAGATTGCAAGGATAACCATAAGGAAAAGCCAAATACTGTAGCTCAGCATTACAACCATGAGTCCCACGATCATAATAATGGATGAGAACAGTGAAGGCAGACTCTGTCCGATCAGCTGCCTAACCGCATCGGTATCGTTTGTGTAAGTGCTCATGATGTCTCCGTGAGCATGAGTGTCGAAATACTTTATGGGCAATGTCTGCATCTTGTCAAACATCGCATCTCTGAATCTTTTTAAAGAACCCTGGCAAACCACTGCCATTATCCTTGTGTAAACAAAGGAACAAACCACTCCCAAAAGGTAGATGCATGCAAGGACCGAGATCAGTTCCAAAGTACCCTTTGCCACAGCATCCCATCCGTTCTCTATACCGGGTGTAATGCATTCATCTATGAGTTTTTGCATAAACACGCTCATGGAGATCTGAGAAACAGCCGCTATCAGCAAACAGATCATTACGACGGTAAGCTGAGGTCCGTAATAACCAAAAACTGTTTTTAGAAGTCTTCCGAAAACGCCTTTTTTAATCTGGGGACGAGGTCCCAATCTTCTGTTAGGTCCCGGCATGGCTCAGTCCTCCTTTCCTTTGGTCTGTGTTTCATAAATCTCGGCATAAATGCCGTTCAATGCAATAAGTTCCGCATTTGTACCGCGTTCCACGATCTTACCGCCGTCCATGACAAGGATCTCATCCGCATCTTCCACGGAGGAGACTCTTTGAGCGATTATGATCTTTGTGGTTCCGGGAATAACCTTCTTAAAGCTGCTTCTGATCATGGCATCTGTCTTAGTATCGACAGCGGATGTGGAATCATCCAGGATCAATATGCGCGGCTTTTTGAGCAAAGCTCTGGCAATACAGAGACGCTGCTTCTGACCACCGGAAACGTTGGTTCCACCCTGTTCGATGTAGGTGTCGTAACCATCCGGGAAATTCCTTACGAATTCATCCGCACATGCTGCCTTACAAGCTTCCACGATCTCTTCGTCGGTTGCTTCCTTGTTACCCCATCTCATGTTTTCCTTGATGGTTCCCGCAAAAAGGATGTTCTTTTGGAGAACAACCGCCACCTGATCTCTTAATGACTTAAGATCATATTCTTTAACGTCACGTCCTCCCACAAGCACCTGACCTTCCGTAGCATCATAAAGCCTGGAGATCAACTGGATCAGTGTGGTCTTTGAAGAACCTGTTCCGCCGATAATGCCGACCGTCTTTCCGCTTTCTATATAAAGATCAATGTTTTCAAGCGAATTCCTTGTAGCTCCGTCGGAGTACTTAAAGGAAACGTTCTTAAATTCGACCCGTCCGTCCGGAACCGTAGTTATTCCATCAGCTTCTCCGGTAAGTGTGGGTTCATACTTAAGCACCTCAACCACACGGTTTCCGGCTTCTGATGCCATGGTGATCATTACAAAAGCAAAGCCCAGCATCATCAAAGCCGAAAGGATCTTTACTCCGTAGTTTGTGAGAGATGAAAGATCACCGGTAGTAAGCTCGGGCACTTCGTATCCCGCAGTATTTATAATAGTTTTCGCACCGAGGTAACAGATCAGGAGCATTCCCACGTTCATGAAGAAATTCATGACAGGGTTGAACAAAGCCAACAGCTTTTCTGCGGAAGTAAAATCATCACGCACGTCAGCGGATCTCTTGTTGAACTTTTCGATCTCGTAATCTTCTCTTACAAATCCCTTAACCACACGGATCGCGGAAACATTTTCCTGAACTGAGTTGTTCAGAGCATCGTACTTTTTAAAGATGCGTCTGAAGATCTTATGAGCTTTTGATGCGATCAAAAGGATAGCTCCTCCGAGAAAAGGAACAATGGCAAGGAAGATCATCGTAAGCTTCCAGTTGATCGTGCACCCCATGATGATGGAAAAAAGGAACATAAGAGGCACTCTTACAGCCATACGGATGATCATTGCATATGCATTCTGGAGGTTCGATACGTCCGTGGTAAGTCTGGTTACCAATGACGAAGGCGAAAACTTGTCCACATCCGAAAAAGAAAAATCCATTACCTTATGGAACAGATCATGGCGGAGATTTTTAGCAAAACCGCAGCTTGCAACAGCAGCTTTTCTCGCAGACATCGTTCCGAAGAAAAGGCTCAGCATCGCCACGCAGATAAGGATCGCGCCATAGATCAATACTTGTTTCAAATTGTTTGCTTCCAGCTCGTCTATCAGGCTGGCCATGATAAACGGCAGCAAAACTTCCATACTGACTTCTCCGCACATAAAAAGCGGCGTCTGTATAGACGGCGCCTTATATTCGCGAATACTCTTCATTAAAATCTTAACCATAAACTTAACCTCATGCCTTAAATGATCGACTCATTTCTTTTGATAAACGTATGGTATTATAACACAGTCAGAAAAAAATATTATGAAAAAAGCATAAAAAATCCATACCGGAACCTTATCCGGTATGGATGAAAATTTGTTAATGTACTGCTATCTTTTCTTAATCATACCATTTTTCATAAAGTAGCTGACTTTGGCAAGCGGAACTCCCGATGCATGTGAAAGCTCCATGGCATTCATACCCGGATTCTTAGACATGGCGATCGCAAGAGATCTTAAAGTCTCCGCTTCTTTGATCCTGCAAGGGCCGCAAATCGCTTCGGACTCATTTTTAGCTTCAAGAAGAACCTTTCCGCACCATCTGCATGTAAACATTTTTCTACCTCGCTTTTTAAATGTTAAAACTTTATCAGCCTTCTCCAAAACCGCAGTAATGATAGCACCGCTGCGAAAAAGATGCAATATTATAAATGTAAATATTTTATTACTAAAATGTACTATTCACCCAATTCTTCGCTGAGTCTGCAGATCTCATCAATGTAACTTCCTATGATCTCGATAGTGTGAAGAAGGGGCGCATCAGTGGAAATGTCCACTCCGGCATTCTTTGCAAACTCAAGAGGTGTAACGGTTCCGCCCATAGCAAGACACTTCTTCCAGTCATTCACCGCCTTCATGCCTTCCTTTTCGATCCTCTCGCACACTTCGGTTGCGATGGTGAGTCCTGCACTGTATGTATAGGAATACAGACCCATATAGTAATGAGGCTGTCTCATCCATGTGAGCTCGGCTCCTTCGGTAAGTTCAACATCCTCTCCCCAGAATTTGGTAAGAACATTCTTGAAGATCTCATCCAAAGTGTCTGCCTGAACACTTCCGCCATCCTCCATGATCTTGTAAACTTCTCTCTGGTAAGCAGCTTCAAGAAGATGGGTAACGAAGTTGTGATAATAGGTGTTTCCTACCATATTTGCAAGTACCCAGCGCTTAAATCTGGGATCATCATTCGTCTTGATCAGATAATGAGCCAAAAGCAGCTCATTCATCGTTGATGGAGCCTCAACAAAGTAGGTTGATGCATCCGTATCAAGAACCCCCTGTGCCTCTCCGCATGCCTTAAAATGTCCCGCATGGCCGAGTTCATGAGCCATTGTGAACACATCGGACATACGTCCGTTAAACGAAAGCAGGATATAAGAATTCTTTCTGTAAGGGCTTGAGCAGAAACCTCCGGTGCATTTTCCTTCATTGTTTGCGAAATCGAACCAGCGATTGTCAAAAGCCTCTTCCACCATCTTAACGTACTCGGGTCCCATGATGGAAAGTCCCTTAACACAATACTCTCGTGCTTCTTTAACAGTAACCTTGGGGCTGAAATCGGGATCAATGGGGAGCTTAAGATCGGCGTATGTCATCTTGTCCAGCTTATAAAGTTTTTTGATGAGACGAGCATATTTTCTCATGTGCACCGAAAGCTTTGCGGTGATCAGATCGATCTGTCTGTCGTAAAGGTCCTTTGTAACCTCCTGGTCGAATAGCAACGACTCAAACACATTGTCAAAACCTCTGAGATCCGACATTGATTTCTCGCATCTTACGCACTGGTTGTACGCTTCAGCGGTGACATTTCTGTAATCCTTAAGTTTCTCCGAAAAAGCTCTGAAAGCCGCACGTCTTACAGGAGTCCTGGAGTCGTACTCGTAATCGTCTTCAAAAAGTGAATATCCCAGAGGATACTTTACTCCGTCGACTTCAAAATCAGGGAATTTCATGTCCGCAAGCTTTGCAGTAAGATAAGTATCATAGGATGCATAAAGAGTCTGACTCAGGCTTGTAAGTGCGTTTTCCGTTTCATCGGAAAGCATGTGGGGCTTGAATCTCAAAACACCTTTAAGATAATGCTCATGACTCTTCGAAGAAGACATTGCTGCTTTCAAAACATCTTCATCCGCCCTTGCGATCTCATTATCCATAAAGGAAATGGATGCAGAAAGGTCATTAAAGATGTTATCGATCCTGTCATTCCTTTCGAGGAGTTCGGAATCTGTACGGTCTGTCTCAATCGCAAGCCCAACGTAGTTGCTGACATGGTCTCTGAGGATACGGTACTCCTCATAGAGCGAAAGACAATCGTTAATTGACTTGGGATCATTTAATCTGCCCTTGAAATCAACGATCTTTCCCACGATATTCTTAATCTTTTCAAGATCTTTGTTCATCTCCTCATCGTTTTTATAGAGAAGTGAAAGGTCCCAGGTTTCCTCGATCGGAACCTCATTTCTTTTAAGTAATTTGTCTGCCATAATTCCTCCTTATGTTAAGATCAGATCCCTGATCTTTGTAAAGTCACCGTCCAAAACCGAGTATGTGGGTTTTAATTTACCGTACTTGGAAGGTGATATATTTGAATGAATGTAAAGCGAATCCATACCCACGTCTTGCGCCCCCGCAATGTCCGCTTCTTCATCATTTCCTATCATTATGCTTTCTTTCGGATCTAACGAATACGTTTCCAAAAGTCTTTCGTAAAATAATCTGCCGGGTTTTTTAACTCCCTGTTCCGACGAAATAAAAATGCCGTCAAAAAAATGATCAATACCGAGCATAGTGATCTCAGGCCTTGTAAAGTCCGCTTGCGCATTTGAAAGAAGATAGATTTTTTTATTTCGTTTTTTAAGTAATCCAAGTAGCTCCTCCACTCCGGGATACAACCGGATGTACGATCTGCTCAACGCCCTGAATGTGATCACAAAACTCCTTATTGTGTCATCCGAAAGTGTAACACCTTTAAGCA
>JAILNG010000147.1 GCA_024691875.1 Lachnospiraceae bacterium
CCTGTTTTAGAGGCATATGTTCCGTCGACGCTCGGGACGTAGGCTTCGTCCTTCTTGTCTTCGTCATTTACGGTTTCCATCTTATCGTAGTCGTAGGAAAAATTCTGCACCATGTACTCGTAGATGGCTTCGATCTTGTCCTCCGGCTTTGTCATTCCCGCCGTGAGTTCTCCCGCCTTTTTAATGGCTTCATTCTCGCTGTTCCAGTCTATAATGTAGTTGGAACACAGGAAGGGGCTGAACTCGTCGTCTATGTTCAAAGTCACGCTTGTGGATTCTATGACTGAGTACTTGTTTCCCGAAGTATTCTTGCAAAGGTAGAGCCTGTAGGTTCCGTTTCCCTGGGAAAGAGGGAAAACAATGTCGCACTGTCCGGACGGGATGTCGTACTGATACATCTTCCCGCCTTCAAGCTGAGTCACCACCTTGCACTTTTCTTTATTTGTATTGTTATAGGAAAAAGAAATCGTTCCGTTCTTGTTGTCGGTGAAAGACTTGGAAACCACCTTTTGGGCTTCAGCCACAGATTTGGGATCCACGTTTTCCGGCGTCTCGCATCCGGCGAACAAAAAGGCCGCAAAAATAAGGCAAAAGAACCATTTCAGCTTTTCTTTTTTAAGTAATTCCCTTTGCCGCAAAGCTTACCTCCGTACAGAAAAGTCAGCTCCCCCAGCTTCATTTCTTTTATATTCCCAAAAGTCTGCGCATGGTGTCCGGTTCGGAAGCGTAATCCAGAGCGACTTCCTCGCTGATCCTCTTGTTTCTGAACAGTTCGATCAGGCTCATGTCCATGGTCTTCATTTCCTGTTTTGCGGAAGACTGCATGGCTGATCCGATCTGATGGCCCTTTCCCTCACGTATCAGCGTGCGGATGGCGTTGTTCGCCTTGAGGATCTCAAAAGCCGGCGTCTGTTTGCCGTCAAGTCCCGGAACCAGCTGCTGGGATACGATCGCCTGCAGCACCATGGACATCTGAAATCTCATCTGTTGCTGCTGCGCTGCCGGGAAAACGTCGATGATCCTGTCGATAGCGTTGGACGCGCCCACCGTGTGCAGTGTGGAAAGCACCAGATGTCCGGTCTCAGCTGCCGTCATAGCGATCTCGATGGTCTCCAGATCTCTCATTTCTCCCACAAGAATAACGTCCGGCGACTGGCGCATTCCCGCGCGCAGTGCCTTTGCATAGCTTTCGCTGTCAAGGTTGATCTCCCTCTGACTCACTATGCTTTTCTTGTGCTTGTGAAGGAATTCTATGGGATCCTCAAGAGTGAGGATGTGGCAGTTTCTTGTTTCATTGATGCGGTCGATGATGTAGGAAATGGTAGTGCTCTTTCCGCTTCCCGCCGCTCCTGTCACGAGCACCAGCCCCTTCTTCAGGTTTGCCAGGTTCATGACCGTATCCGGGATTCCCATACTTGCGTAATCCGGGAGTGAGAAATTCACCACTCTCAAAACCGCACTGCAGGAACCTCTCTGCTTGAAAACATTCACTCTGAAACGTCCGATCTGGGGCACAGACACGGAGAAATCGTCATCTCCTGTTGTTGTAAATCTCTTACTGTCCCTGTGAGCCAGGTCGTAAAGTCCGTCAGTGATCTTTTTTGTGTCATCCACCCAAAGCTTTTCCTCATCCTGCTTGATCAGGGTGTTCTCCACTTTGTAGGTGATGGGCTGTCCGACAACAAGGAAAATGTCGGATGCATGTCTTTCTACAGCTGTTCTTAAAATGTCCACGAGTTCCATAGTTTAACTCTCCGTCTCCGGGCCTCGGCCCTTTTTGAATTTTCAATCCGGGAGGATCATCTCGTATCCGCCTTCCGGCTCTTCCTTAACAAATCTCCATTCCGTAATGTCAAATTCCCGGTTGTCTTCCCTAAACTTCGCAGTGGCCGCGATCCCCGCGCCGCTTTCTTCATCTTTTATCACGTACATGTAAACCACGTACGTCGTTTTCTTTCCGCTTCCCTCGGTTTTCACCTCGGTCACATAAGGAACATCCTTTATTTTCCTGATCTTGTCCGCCTGCGGCTCATCTCTGCAGATCGTTTCGTTTACCGCCGCCAGCGTCATCTCAGCCGTTGTCTCCAGTGCATAGTATTCGCGGACCGCCTCCGCTGTCTTGTCCGCCAGCTTCTTTTCTCCCTGAGCCGACCTCAGCGCCAGCAGCGCAAACACTACCATGGACACAACCAGCAGGATCAATATGACCGAAGGAGTTCCCAGTCCCACGTGACTGTCTTTTTCACTGATCCTCATCAGGCACCTCCGCTCACGTATTTTTTAGCCGAGAGGGAGTAGATCTCTCCGCTGTTTTCAAACTCATTTACCTTGCTGACGCGCAGTTCGTAATTTATGAACTTGCCGCTTCCGACCTTTTCGTCCTCCGTAAAGATCGTCATCATATATTTTCCGACCTTCTCGGTCTCCCGCCAGTCCTTGTCGTAGTACTTTACCATGTACTCCCTGCCATCCGCGGACAACTTCCCGAAGCCCGATCTTTCCAAGTCTTCTGCCGTGTCCTCGCCCGCAAGCATATATTCCATGGCCGCTTCCGCTCTGATCACCGCCTTGCTCACTTCATCGGCGCTGCTCCTTATCTTTTCCGTGGAAGCAAACATCCTGAGCAGGAACACGCTGATTATGGCGAAGAAAGAAATGGCTATGACAGGTTCCATCATCACAGCTCCATGGCGTGATGTAAACTTTTTGTTCATGCTTCCTCCTCTATCTTGCGCCTGAATTGATCGCTACAAACATGCTTTCCGTTTTGCCGTCAACGTCTGTCGCTGTGATGGCAAGCAGGCCATCGTTTCGTTGTTCAAAGCTGAACGCCGACACGGGAACGACCTCAAATCCGTTCTCCGGCTCAAATTCCGAGCCTTTTTCGTGATAGTACTCTCTGAGGCTTCCGTCGTGCCAGTATATGCTTGTTTCATAGGTTGTGCCGTCTATCTCTTCGTAAAGCAGGAGCATTTTCGTTCCCTTTACGTCCTTAAGCTCCACGCAGCCTTCCTTATCGCTCTGGCGGACCTTGGTGGCCACGTAGGAGAGTGAAGTCCGCAGCTTGTAGTTTTCCACGTTGCTCACGGCGATGTTCTTGTATTCCATGACGCCCACGGTCACAAGAGCCACCGCGCACACGAGAAAAATGGCTGTAACGATGTTCATGCACAGACTGTATATGCGTTTTGATCTTTTTTCCTCTGCTCTCATCTGCTACTTCCGTTCGTAAACTTCTATCGTAGGCATCACGTTGGATGCGAAGGTTTCATAGAAAATGAAGTACTTGTCGCTGTTGTATGTGAAGGAGTAGTTTTGCTCCAGATACTCGATGTTCGGGGGGTAAAGGCCCTCAACAGAGTAGCACTCCACCGCTGCACGAGTGGCGTTCTGCTTGATGATCAGCCGGCTCTGCTCGCTGTAGACCTTGTTTACGTAGGTCACGACGAAGATCATGAGCCCCATCACGACCAGGAAAACCGCCAGTTGCCGGATCAGTTCCCAACGTCTGCTCCTTATGATCTTTTCTCTTTTTGACTTCTCCATGCTTGCTCCCCGCTAAATTGAAGCGATGACGCTGATCAAAGGCATAATGACCGTTAAAAGGATGACTCCCACAAGGACCGAAAGCAAGATGACCAGAGCCACCTCGATCTTTGCTGACAGTCCGCTCAGCTTGTCGCTGATCTCTTCGTCCTTACGGGTGCTGAGTTTTTCAAGAACCTTGTCGATGACACCGGATTTGAGGCCCACGTTCAGCATTCTTGCTTCCATTCCCGAAAGCATGCCACTCTTGCTCAGGACATCATCCAGCGACTCTCCGGCTCGCACCAGTTCGCAGGCTTTCGCCGACATTTCAATCGTTCGTGCATCATCCGGAAGCTCCGCAGCTCTTTCCACCGCTTCACCCGTCTCCATGCCGCTGCCCACCATGAGTGAAAGTCCCGCAAGGAATCTGCCCTTTCCGAGGCGATTGGCAAGCTTCGCCGCAAATGGCAGCGAATTGATTATCGTCGAAAGATCGCCGGCGCCTTTTCTGAGTCTGTAGACCAAAAGCGTTCCCAGAAGGATCAGCACGACGACAAAAACGATGACCGCCGCAACTCTGCTCACTGTGAGTCCCGTGCTCATCATGATCTTTGTTCCCGAAGTTTTGTTGTCCAGCTCGTTAAAAACAGCTTCAAACATGGG
>JAILNG010000162.1 GCA_024691875.1 Lachnospiraceae bacterium
GACCATGATGCCAAAACTTCATTCAACAAATTTCGAAGGAATGGAACTCATTCGTCCTCTTTATCTTGTGAGAGAGGATGACATTAAAGCATGGCGAGATTACAATAAGCTTCATTTTATACAGTGTGCATGCAAATTTACGGACACCTGTTCTTCGTGCGATTCTGACGGTCAGACGGAATCCAGCCGTCTTGAAGTTAAGAAACTGATCAGAGAGATGAAGAAGACTAATCAATATGTAGAAAGCAACATCTTTAACAGTGTTACAAACGTGAATCTTAGTACCGTGATAGCTTACAAACAGAACGGAGTTATGCACAATTTCCTTGATGATTACGATGTCTGATGCGGTGTTAAGGTTCTAAAAGGTGTTGAAATTCCGATGACGGAATGTTAACATTGTTCTAATGCGATCAAGCAGGTTATTGGTATAACCGTGCTTTAAAGGAGGCTGTATGAGTAAAAAGGGTTTGGTCTGTGAGGGCGGCGCCATGCGAGGCATTTACACCGCAGGTGTTTTGGACGTTCTCATGGAAAATAACATTGAGACAGACATGCTGATGGGAGTTTCTGCAGGAGCATGTTTCGGATGTAATTACATTTCCGGGCAGATCGGAAGAACAATAAGATATAACGTAAAATACGCAAAAGATCCCAGATATTGTTCTTTCAGGTCACTCTTTAAGACCGGAGACATCTACGGATATGAGTTTTGTTATCATGAGCTCCCCGAAAAACTGGATCCTTTTGATTTTGAGTCGTTTAAAAAGAGCAACAGGGAATTCTATGTTGTGGCCACAAGCGTGGAAAACGGTAAAGCTGTTTACATTAAGCTTGAAAACATGGACAGAAAAGACATGGAATGGGTCAGAGCTTCTGCGTCAATGCCAATGGTTTCCAATACGGTGATCATCGACGGACACAAATTTCTGGACGGGGGGATTGCTGATTCAATTCCTGTGGAAGCAGCCATGAATATGGGCTTTGAAAAGAATATTGTGATACTCACGAGACCGGAAGGTTATCAAAAGAAACCGGAACCGTTGTATCCCCTGGAAAAGATAAAATACAGGCATTATCCTGAATTTCTTAACACACTCGCTCACAGGCATGAGGATTACAACAGAGAACTGGAGGTTGTAAAGAAGCTTGAAGATGAAGGAAAAGCTTTTGTCATAAGACCCAGTGAACTGCCTGAAGCGGGCAGGATCGAACATGACCCCGAAAAATTGAACTCCACATATCTTTTGGGCCGTAAAGATGCGGAAGCGGCATTGGAAGGCCTTAGAAATTTTCTTAAGGACGAATGAAATGAACAATGAATTAGTTGTCAGAAATGCCGTTGTAAAAGACATTCCCAGAATACTTGAACTTCTTATTCAGGTGAATCATGTTCACGCTGTCGGAAGACCCGATCTTTTTACGGACGGAAAGAGAAAGTACGAGGAAGAGGATTTAAAGAAGATCCTTAAGGACAGGGATCGCCCGATCTTTGTATGCACAAAAGATGATCTTGTGATCGGTTATTGTATGGCTGAGATAATATATGCAAAGAAGGGCAGAAGTGAGGTCCCGAGAAAAGATCTCTATATAGATGATCTTTGCGTGGATGAGAACATCAGAAAATCCGGTGCGGGAACCGCACTTTATAATTATGCAAAAGATTTTGCGGCGGAAATCGGATGCTATTCAATGACGCTTCATGTCTGGGACTGCAATCCCGGGGCAAGAGCATTCTACGAGAAGGTCGGGATGCGTCCCTACATGACAGCCATGGAGACTATTATAGGATCAAAGAAAAACTGAGCTTTCTTTTAATATCTTTGTAATTTTTATGTGGTAAATTTTTAATAGATTTGCTATAATAGTGTAATCATAAAGAATAGTGGGCCTTTGCCTGCTATAACGGAGAAGAGCCGATTCATGTAAGGGTTTACAGGATCGGCATGGTTTGGTTACTTATTCTTTAGGGGAAAACGGAGCGCATATGTCTAAAAAATCAATTTGTTTAAAAACTGAAAGATTATACATAATTCCGATGACGGAAGAAGAATTGGAAATTCAGATCAGAGAAGAAAAGGACGAAACAGCTAAGAAGGCTTACGCCGATATGTTGGAAAATTGTGAGAAGGAGCCGATTGACTACCTTTGGTTCGTTCCTTGGAAGATCATATTACAGGAAAATCAGAAAGCTATCGGCGACGCAGCTTTTAAAGGACCTCAGAATAAAGGAATGGTTGAGGTTGGTTTCAGCATTCTGCCCAGTCTTCAGAGACAGGGATACATGACTGAAGCTCTCGGAGCATTGGTGGATTGGGCCTTCAGACAGAGAGATGTTTACAGCATCGCTGCCGAAACTGCGCCCGGAAACAAGCCTTCACAGAAGGTGCTTGAGAATAACGGCTTTATCATGTATGCAAACGGACAGGAAGGTCCCAGATACAAGATCATCAAGCGTACCTTCTTTAAGACTCCGGTTACTCTCAGTGCAGCCATTATCATTGGTGTCATCGTAGGCTTTTATTTCAAGAACTTTAATCTTTTTGCATGCATAGGTGTGTTTGCAGGAGTCGGTGCAATTCTCGGAGTCGCTATTGACATAGCCGCAGAAAACAGGAGAAAGAGAATAATAGGATAGAATGAGGCATTTAAAGAGTTTTATCTTTAAAACAGCGGACCGCATTTCGGGCGATGAACATCTTCGCACCGAAATATCCTTGTACCCATCTATCACGATGAACATTTTGATGGCTTTGATCCAGTTGGCATCAGGCATTACTTACAGTTCGGTATGGTTTTATTCTCTTGCCGGCTATTATTTCTTTCTGGTGCTGATCAGATTTTTGGTTTTAAACTGTGAGGTTACAACAAAAGAAGCCAGAGACGTGATCGTTGAATTTAAGAGATACAAGCTTTGCGGTATTTTGCTTATACCGATGAATTTCCTTTTGGCAGTTATAGTATTCCTGATAGTGATCGATGATATGGGCTTTTCTTACAGTATAGCGTATACCATCGGATTAACGTTGATGACCGTTATCTTTACCTGTGCTGCGATCACTAATGTCATCAGATACAGAAAATACAACAGCCCCGTGCTTTCTGCCGCAAAGGTTACCAGTCTTATAGCAGCATTTGTTTCCATGCTTTCTTTGGAAACCGCTCTTTTTTCTGCTTTCGGAGAAAAGGAGAATGAATTTGTCAGAAGGATCGTTACATCCGTTTCGGGCGCGACTGTTCTGGCGGTCACTTTGATCATGGCAGTTTATATGATCAAACATGCGGATTACAGTATTGCGGCTTTGGAAGAGGAAGATTGTGACATTTAAAAACAGGACTTTTTACAGTCCTGTTTTTTGTGTCTAAATCTATTTTTTTATACAGCCTTCTGTGCTTCGTCTTAAGATGACGGAGGGGTCGACCGCAATGTCCGTGATCTGTTTGTCGCCATTTATGCTGTTGCAGGTTAATTCTGCCAGTTTCTTTCCCATTGTCTCAAAATCCATTTGAATGGTTGTGAGCTGAGGACGGAATTCACGGCTCAGATCAACGCCGTCAAAGCCTGTAAAGGCAATGTCATCGGGAATTTTCATTCCACGATCCATGGCTACTCCCATTGCACCTACCGCAATTTCATCGTTGATGCAACATATGGCTGTCGGTAATTCTTTTCTTGTCAACATTTCGCGCATTGCTTCGGCTCCGTCATGAGAGTTGTAAGAAGAGAAGACCTGCCACTCGGGGCGAAATTCAAGCCCGTATTTTTTACCGAACTTTTTGAGACTTTCCTGAAGGCGATAGGATGGATGAACCGACTGCAGTCCGCCGAGGACGCCCATTGTTTTATGGCCCTTTTCGGCAAGATGCTTAACCAGCTCTTCGGCGCCCTTGTCGATGTTAACGTAGACACCGGAGCAGGATAGTGTGCCCGCTCTTTCGTTTCCCAATATGCACGGAATGTTTCTGCTGAGTTCCTTGATGGAACGGACGTACTCAGTGCGCTTGTTCCAATCGGCGTAGTCCAAACTTCCTCCGATGATAACTACGGCGTCGACTCTCAACTCTTCAAGCAGGTGGAGATTTCGGATCTCGTCCTGGGGTGTACTTTTACCGTTGAACACGATCGTAACGTATCCCTTTGCGGTCATTTCACGTTCAAAGACGGAATAGACCATAGGGAAGTACTCTTGATAGATGTGTGGAATGAGGAAGCCGACGGTATTGCTTTGGCCTCTTTGAAGGTTTCTGGCAACAGCGTTTGGACGGTAGTTGTATTTCTCAACAAGCTCGTTGATCTTGGTCCTGTTTGCCTCGGAAACGTATCCCTTGCCCGAGATGGCGCGGGATACCTGTGATGCAGATACCCCGGCCTCTTTGGCTATGTCATAGATTGTGGTTTTCTTTTCATTATCCATTGTCTGTGTTCGCTTAAAATTTATTCAGCAGCAGGCTCGTCAACCTTGTATTCCTGCATTTCTGCGTTGTAATCGTGGTTAGAGATGTCTGCGATCGCTGCATCGATGGAAGACTGATAGGTTTCAAGTGCTGTCTGAGGAGTCATGCTTCCCTTTGCAACTTCATCGATCATTTTGTTGATGGCGCTGTTGAGATCGCCAAAGCCCTGTACGCCGTTGATAACCGCAAGCTTGTTGTTGTAGATGTAAGCAACCAATTCAGCTGTCTTGGCATCATCGCACCAGTTCTCGAGCTTGTCTTCCATGAGCTCATCCCATTCATCGTTTGTCTCTGCAAGATCTGTAATGAGATCATACATAAGAGCAACTTCTTCGGGCTTTTCTACGCCGTTAAGAATGAAACGTGCACCGTTTTCCTTACCGTAGCAAGACCAGTCTGTTGATGAAGGTCCCTTCGGGAAAGGTACCCAGCCCCAATCGTCTGTCATACCGCTGTCTGCTTTATTGAGATAAGCGTAAGAGATCCAGAACTCTTCAAGACACATCATGTACTTTCCGTCACGGAAATCCTTAATGAAGCTGTCCCAACCTTCCTTTGACCAGTCGATGGCATCACGGAACTTAACATTCTGAGTGAAGTTCTGAAGACCTGTAAGGGCTTCGACAACCTTCTTATCCTTTAAGTTGATGTCAATGCCTGCATCTGTCTTATTTGCAACATATGCTCCGTTGGAGTAGAGGTAGCACCAAGCGAGATTTTCTCTTGCATTGAAGCCGTAAAGATCGATAGTACCGTCACCGTCTGTATCCTGGTTTCCAAGGCTTGCGATCTCCTGGAATTTCTCCCAAGTCCATTCGCCCTTGTCTACAAGATCATAAAGGTTAGGTAAACCGTATCTTTCAAACAGAGATCTGTTCCAGAAGATACCGTAACGGATCTCGGGATCCTTTAAGAGCATTGCGTAGTTTTCGCCTTTGTATTTTCCTGCTTCCACAACATCAGAACGCCACTTGTACTCGGAAAGGTCAAGAGCGGGAAGCTTGCTTAAAGGATAAGCGATGCCGCCTTCGATGAGAGAGGGCAGGAGCTTCTGGGTTACGACGTAACCGATGTCTACGATGGGATCGCCTGCAAGTACGCTTGTTACGTAGTCTGCAACATAGTCGCCGCCAAGGTTGACAAATTCGATCTTGCAGTTGTGCTTCTGCTCAACTTCTGCGATCCTGTCTGCGAGAGCTGCTTCAAGAGCGCCTTCGTCAGCACTGGGTGTCATGTCGTAGTAGGAACCGATCTTGAAAACTCTTCCGCCAAAGTCGATGACCGGTTCAGGGGTGGGTGTAGGTGTGTTGGTGGCTGCAGGGGCCTGTGTTGCCTTAGCTGCAGTTGTGGGGGTTGCTTCAGGAGCCTTTGCGGGCTCAGAGCCCTTGTCTCCGCAAGCTGCGAGAGAGAGTACCATTATAGCACTCAACGCTGTAGCCAGCAACTTCTTGCCAAGTTTGTTCTTCATAAAAAACCTCCTTTTCTGCTTTCGCAGTGAAAAAATATTAAATAAAGCATATGACTGTCCGTGCGGCAATCTGTATGCAATTATCCCACGATACCGGAGCGCTCGATGCCCTCCACAAAGTATCTCTGACAAATGATGTAAAGAATGATGAGGGGAACCATTGCGAGAATGGTACCTGTGTTGTTCATCATGGAAAGGTAACCGGGACTGATGAAATTCATGCTTCCGCCGAAGTTTGAGTACTCATTGTAAACCGAAGCACCAAGAGAACTCAAAGCTACAGGAATGACGTTTATATCCTTCAGATAAAGCGAGGTATAGAAGGAATCCATCCACTGCCATACAAAGCCGAAGAGGAAGATCGTTACCATCATCGGAACCGAGCTGGGAACGATGATACGTGTAAAGGTCCTGAGCTTTGTACATCCGTCCATAAAAGCCGCTTCCTCCAATTCTCTGGGCATGCCCTTAAAGAACTGACGAAGCATGTAGATGAACAGTCCGTTTTTAAAGCCGGTGCATGTCGCAGCCTGTATTATGAAAGGCCAATAGGTCTCAAGCAGGCTTACGGGAGCTCCTTTAATGGCTTTAAAAATACCGAAGATATCAAAAAATCTGAAGTGCATGAACAGAGGGAGCATAATGATCTGAGGCGGTACGATCAGCATCAGGATCACGCATCCGAACAGGAGTTTCTTGAAAGGAAAACGGAATCTTGCAAATCCGTATGCAACAAGCATACAGCTGCAGAGCTGCAACAGAGCCACACCGCCCGAGAGGAGCAGTGTACGGATCAGCGATCTCCAGTAGTCCATGCCTTTTAATGCAAGCTTATAATTGTTTAAAGTAAAGTGCTTGGGAATGTATTTTACGGCTGAGTCGAACAGATCCCGTTCGCTCATGAACGAGACACTGAGCTTTACAAAAATTGGCTGTAGGATCGTAAAACATATGCCTATTATTATGACGCCGCGCACTATGCTCCAAAGGAGCCTTCCCAGTTTAGCGGAAGTGAATCTGTGCGTTGTGCCGGTTTTTAAGATTGTTTTCATTTTTCTTCCTTTCCGGCTCTAACGCTCATCGTTGTAGAATACATGCCTTGAAATTATACTGCCTACTATCAGCAGGATAACTCCGATACAAATGAAGTAGATCCAAGCCATGGCGGAACCGAGTCCGTACTTGACTTCTCCGAAGATCGTGTCCTTGATGTCCTTCATGATCTCATTGGTTTCACTTGTAAATGAATCAATGATGGTGTAAACACTGTTTACAAGGATCAGGGGGCTGATCATCGGGAAAGTGATCTTCCAGAAGTTTTCCCAGGCTGTAGCGCCTTCCATCGAAGAGGCCTCATAAAGAGAGGGGCTGATGGACTGGAGACCTGCGAGGAAGATCAGGATCTGTACACCGGATGCTATGATGATACTGTAGATACCGTTAACCGCGTTGGCGAGGAAATTTATCGCCGAATCGGGCAGATCGGTGTACTTAAGCAGGAACCCCGACACGTTCATTATGGTACTGAAATCCGTTCCCGACATTTCCGCAGGACTTAAGGTAGAAACCAAAAGGTCTGAGGACTCAAGTCCGAGAACAACTCCGGACGTGAGGATCACCGGGAGAAAGAGGATGGAACGTGCCACCGCTCTTCCGTGGAACTTCTGGTTCAAAAGGTTAGCCATGAAAAAGCTGAAGATCAGAACCAGAGGGACCTTAGTGAACATGTCAATAACCGCATCCAAAAGCATCCTGTTAAAATCGGGATCGATAGTAAGGGCTCGGATGTAATGTTCAAAGCCGTTTTTTGCCGCTTTTGTCAGTACGTAGCCACTGCTTTCAACCGTCATATTGCTGAAACTGTAGCTTATGGACTTAACTATCATCGGAAGAAAAAGTCCAAAGAATCCGATGAGAAAGGGCAGTGCAAAGGCAAGACCCGCAATGGCTTCACGTCCCAAAAGGGAGAGACGCCATTTACCGTGTACACGTTTGAAATATCCTTTATTTTTCATTTCGGGTCACCACCGCAAAACTTCCCGCCGCTACTTTCTGTCCGTCGATGACCACATCTTGGTCTGAGTAGTTTAGGAGGATCTGCGTTCCTTTCTCATAAGTTACGCGTACCGTTTTCTTTGAAAGAGTTTCATGTTTAATGATCGTCTGGTCACTTAAAGGTGAAAGAACTTCACGGACTGTCTTGTAATCCTCTATGGCCTTGTCGATCCAGCTGTTGTAATTCACGGAATAAAGTGAATCAAAGTCTGTTTCCTTGAGTACGGAGTTGTCTGCGTAGATCCATTTGAAATAGAGTCCTGCGCCCGTCTCAAGGCTTTTTAAAAGAGTAGTGTTGTAATCATCCGTAAGATTCATGCAATCTCCGGAGTAGTTCATGTAGCCGTGAAGCACCATTTCGTAGAACGGAACGGGTGTGTCGATGATCCTTGCATGATTTGAATCAAACGGAGCATTGATGAGATCGGAGATCTGTCCGAGCATGTAAGCATTTGCGTTGTCTCCGAGAAGCCTTCCCGAAAAAGCTTCGTCTAAAATCTGTACGGCTTCCGTATTATAGTTTTTGGCCTTTTGACGGTCAGTGTAATTCTCAGGCTGCTGATCGGTGTAGAGGTTGTAGCTGATGGTTCCGAGGTTTATGCCCATGTTTTCCTTACCGGAGAACTTTTTTTTGAACTGTGCAGCCACTTTGGATGCAAGAGAGGGCTTTATCAGTCTGATCTTATCGTTCTCGTCCGACATATCGTTTGAAAGATAGTAGGTAGCTTCTTTTACGGGCGAAAGATCAAAGTACTTGGGAGCAGATCCCAGTAAGGTGTAACCGTCTGCGAAGTTATCGTAATAGACATGCTGGAATTCAGCGGTAAAAAACGTGTCTACATTCTTTTCGTTCATGTCGGAAAGGAACTCGGACTGCGAAACGCCACCCTTTGAAAGCTTACCGATGGGCTTCAGCTTGGTCTGAGAGGTTCCGTGAAGGCCGCCGTTTGACCAGCCGGAGTAGATCACGTTAATGTCTTTGACTCCGGAATCGAGGAGTGTATCTACGATCTCTTCGGCCTGAGCGTAGGTAGTAACCGGTGTTACAGCCCTGTATTTGATACCGAGGAAGGTTGCACTCTTATCGATAGCGCCGATGTATTCAACGTAGAACGGAACTTCATTGGAAGAAATCCTTTCTTTCAGAACTCCTTGCTCCAAAAGATAGTTTCTGTAACCCGCGGCCATTCCGGAATAGTCAGCTTCATCTCCGGAAAGGAACGAGAAGCGTAATCTGTAGTTTCCGGTGAAATCAGCGGTTGAGTACATTTGAAAACTGTTGGCTCCCACCATGTCCCCCAGTGAGCTGGTTCCGTATTCAAGGAACTGAAAGCCTGCGTAAACATTGTTATAGCTGTTTACCCGGCCCGAAACCGAAGCGGTGATATCCGCATAACCGTCTCCGTCTTCGATCACTGCATACCAGGCTTTTGAACCGAGTTTTGCTCCGAAAACAGGAAGCTTAACCGTAACAGTCTGATCGATCTGCGATTTGGAAGAGGAGAGAACGTTCATTGTAACATCCTGACCGTAAACCTTTGCCGAATAGACGGTGGTGTTTCCGTTGTCATAGTTAATGAGAGCTCCGCTACCGTCCGGAACGAAGAGATAACCTTCCGTTCCTTTTACGGCAGCTCCAAAGTAGGGGAGTACTTCGATGTCTACAAGATAGTAGCCTTCTTCGTTGTATTCGACCTCTTTGGGATCGATCTCGGCAATCAGGTTTTTACCTTCAAGTCTGTAGGTCAGAGGAACATTAAACCAAGGCTTGGTGTTTTCTGACGTATAACCGTTGTCTGTCAGATCAAATTCGTAATCTTCCCAGGTATATCCCACGCTCTCAAGGTACTGCGACAGTTCTTCTTTTATGTAGTCCTTTGTAGCTGCTTTGAGTACGTAGATGGGATGCGTTTCAAGTCCCGGATAGGTTTCCAGGATCTCCTTTTTATCGCTTTCTTTCATTGTTTCAAGATCGTATTTTGTATAGTTTCGAAGGAGCTTCTTGGATTTCGATGAATCCAGATTTGCAGCAAAGCTTTCCATACGTTCTACACTGATGACCCCGGGAAGTAGGAGCTTTACAGCACCTTCACCCATCGAGTAGGTGATCTTTAAACCGTCATCCAGCTTTTCTACCTCGAACTGACCTTCCGCAATACTGTCGTTGTAGTTATCCATGTTTCCTTCCTGTACGTTTTCGTTGAAGTAGCGCAGGAAGATCTGGGCTTTTAACTGTTTCTTTTGAAAGGCGCTTGCGATCTTGTCGTTATCTGTGTCTTGAGGATTGCTGAAGAAAACGTCTCCGCTTTCTTTGTTCAGAACCGCTATGCCTGTATCTTTTTCGTTAAAGTAAAGAGCCAGGCTGTCATTTTCCGCCACTTTCGTCATGGCTGAGGGAATTTCGGAAGTCTTCGTTTCAGCCATAACAGGTGTCACGGGAGTTACGGAAAAGAGCAGTATGAGTGTCATAAGACCGGCCAGAGCCGATATATGCCTTTTTTTCATTGTGTACTCCTTTCCTAAAACCTGATCTCTTTGTAGATCGTAGTGAAAAAGGTGATCATCTGCTGAATAACGGAGAAGAACAGCAGTCCGATGAACATGATGATCGCCATTCCGAGGACGGTTAAAACACAGGTCAGAACCGTCTTTTTAAAGGAATATTGATGGGTTACCATGGTCCCGAAGAAAACAAGAAGTCCGGTCCAGATGTAACTCAGGTAACTGAAAACATAGTAGAAGGTACCTTCTTCTGCGGTGAGCCCCAGGGAGAGGGCAATCATTGGAAGACGGATCAGGATCATGGGAAGTACAGCGTATCCCATGGCGATGAAGATGTCTTTCATGTTTCCCTCGCCATCCATTAGAGAGGTGAGGCACCAGTTGGCTACACACCAGAGAACATAGATAAGTGTTACTGTCAGGATGTCAACAACCACGTTTACATCTTTTAATCGCACGGAGTTGAACAAAAAGCCGGTTGTTTGTTTCTCAAAGGTGGTCAGCATGATGAAGATGCCCACAAAAGTCAGAGCAGCAGCCAGAGAGCCGCGATGCTCCCTTTTTAATTCCCAAAAGCCGCTAAAGGGATGGAAGATTACGTGAAAGCCGTATTTTAATTCTTTGACATATCGCATTTTACTTCACCTGCCCATCTCTTTATTTTTTTCACAACGGAGATCGTTATGGGAACAAGGATCACCACGGCCAGAAGAGCCATGATCTTTCCGAAGTTTTTCTCCATAAGCTCTTTTCTGTGATAGTAGAGAGCTTTTGAGTAGTACTTCTTGTTGTTACCGTTCTTGAAATACTCCATTGCTTTTTTGTATTCGCCGTTTGCCAGGAAGCTCTTTCCGAGGCCCGTGTAGGCAAATTCGTTGTTACTGTTGAGTCTCAGCACTTCAGTCCATTCGCGGATGGAACCTTCCGAATCACCCATGTCGTTCAGTCGCAATGCATCTAAAAGATGTCTGCCGTAATCCGTGAGAGTGAAGGTTAAAATGCTGTTTAACTGATAGTCCAAAATGTAGATTGTGGATGCATCGGGACTGAGACCGATGGCTACCGCATTCATTACGTTTCCTTCACGATTGCCGTTCTTGCCGAAGACGAAGAGGGAATTGCCATCGTAATCGTAGGCAAAAACTTTACCGTTGGCGTTGTCTAAAAGGAAGTAGCATCCGTAGTCCGTAGCGGCCACATCGATGAATGAAGACCACTTGTTGTCTTCGGACTGATAGAGGTCTCCGATGATCGGATTGTTTCCGAGTCTTCGAAGAATGTCTTTACCTGTGGGATTCAGACGTCTCACAGCATCTGCACCGTTCACCATGTCAGCATTTGTCAGGTTATTGATGGTTGCGTAAATGAAATTGTCCTTATCCACGAATATGTTACTGTATTCCGTCGGAACGATGGTGGCCATTCTGGCACGTTGTTCCTTTGTTGAAAAATAATTCTTCCAAATGTATTCGAAGGGAGAGACCGAAACCTGAGCAGCACCCATGAAGCTTTGGAAATCTCCTTCGATGCTGAATTCCAGAAGACCCAGGTTGATACCGTAGGCGGTAACGTAGATCCTTCCGTCCTTATCAACAACAACTTTTTGAGGCACATAAACAACATCGGGTTCGATAAGATCCGTCACAGGTCTTCCGATCTGACGAAGGTAATTTCCCTTTTCGTCGTACTCCACCAGTCGCCCGTTTCCGCTGTCAGCTACGTAAATGTGGTTTTCATCGGTTACGAACAGGCCCTGGGGCTTTGAAAGAGGATCGTCCTTACCGGCTGCACATGTGATCTCCATGAGAAGGTCACCGTTTATGTTGGTCTTTACTATCCTTGAGTTATCCGTGTCAGCAATGTAGATCATTTCATCTTTTATGAACATATCTTTTGGATTCTTCAAGGGAGTTTCAAAGCCTTTAAAGGCGTAAGTCTCGTCGTAAATGTAAACATGAGGCTGTTTAACACATTCAGAGTAATAGTTGTAGTTGTAGGTCTCATAAGGTACTTCGGCAAAGACCGAAAGAGGAGAGACCAGTAAAGTGAGTGCGATCGTAAAAAGCACAATTGCCGTTTTTCTTTTCATGTGCACCCCCTTATTCCTTGATACCTGAGGACACCATCGTTTCGATGATGTTGCTCTGGCACAAAATGAAGATCGTGATCGGTATGATCATCATGATGACTGCTACAGCTGCAGTGGCTCCGGCTCTGGAAATTCCCGCTGCTGAGATCTGAGACAGAGCATAGGGCAATGTCTTCAGGTCTTCACTGTAGATGTAGTTCGAACCCTGCAGATTCCAAAGATCCTGGAAGCAGAAGATGATCAGAGTGAGCCAGGCAGGCTTTACACTGGGCATTACTATGGTGGTAAAGATCCTGAATTCGCTTGCACCGTCGATCTTTGCAGCTTCGATCAGTGAATCGGGAACCTGTTCCATGAACTGTTTCATGAGGAAGAGCCCCATGGGCTTTACAATGGCGGGAACTATCAATGAAAGATAATTGTCCAGCCAGTTGAGGTGAGCCATTACCAGGTAGTTGGGAATGGCTGTTACATGAGACGAGAACATGAGGGCGGTAACTATCAGCCAGAAGATCAGGTTTCTGCCGGGAAATTTGTGCTTTGCAAGAGGATAGGCACAAAGACTGGCTACGAACAGGTGACCTGCAGTACCGAACAGTGTGATGAACACTGTGTTAAAAATGTAGCGGCTGAAAGGTACCCAGGATTCGCTCATGAGTACGAAAATATCGTGAAAGTTCTTAAATGTAGGGTTTCTTACAAAGAAGCGGGGAGGGAAGATGAACAATTCCTCCAAAGGCTTCAGAGAATTACATACAGCCAGCACCAGGGGAAGCCCCATAAATGCTCCCAGAATGATAAGAAGAGCAATGCTTATGGTGTTTCCGACGAGGGAGTGAGTTTGTTTGGCTCTTTTTTTATGCTTGATTATCATGATCACTGCCCTACCTTTCTGAGTAAGGCTTGTATTCCCTTGTTACAAAGGATCATAACCATGAAGAGGAGAGTGGCAATGGCTGAAGCGTAGCCCATCTCGAATCGGATGCTTCCGTAGTCCACCAGATGGGAGACTACAGTGTGCGCTGCGTAGTTTACGCTGGGGAAGCCCGCGAGAGCTGCCAGCTGCTCATGGATGGCAAAGGAACTTGTAATGGTCATTACCGCACCGAACATGAGCTGAGGCTTCATGGAAGGAAGAGTGATGTACCACAATTCCTGAAAACGGTTTTTGATACCGTCCATGTAACCTGCTTCGTAAAGTGACTGATCCACGTTCTGCAGACCTGCAATAAAGGAAAGGAATCCGGTACCCATGCTCATCCAAAGAACTACTATGATAAGGATGGGAACGATATATTTCTGATCCTCGAACCACAGGTGAGGAGAGTAGGTGATGCCCAGTTTCATGAGCCATGCATTTGCAAAACCGTAGGTATCGCTGGAGAAGATGTACTTCCAGACGATGTAGGCCTGACCTGAGATGGTCGGTGCATAGAAGAGCAAGGTCATAAAAGCGCGGATCTTTTTATTTTTAATGTCATTTATCATCCAGGCGATGAAAAGGGCCATGAAGTAACCGATGGGACCCGTTACTACCGCAAAGAGAAAGGTGTTTTTGATGGCTGTCAGGAAAACTTCATCCGCAAAGAACAGGTCGATGTAGTTCTGCCAACCCACAAATCTCGGTTGTTCGAGGATGTTGAAGTAGGTGAAGCTGAGTCCTATGGAAACCAGGACAGGCATCAGAACAAAAACCGTGAAAAGCAGGCAGTAGGGGAGCATAAAGAGGTAGGACATCTTATGACGACAGATGTCTTTCCAAAGGATCTTTGCCCGTTTTTTTATGTATTTGGGGTAAATGCCCCATGAGAGATTTTCTTTTTGTGCGTTCTTTTTCATCTCATAACTCCTAATCCACCGGTAATCCGAATTCAAGACGTTTTCTTCCGATTTCGTAGTTGATCTGTTTAACGTAATCCTGTAAGGTTTCACGAGGATCTTCATTGTTGTTGTAAACGGTGTAGAATGCGTTTTTGATGTGACGTTCGGTGAAGTAACCGCCGGGAACCTGAGGAAGTGCCTTAACCCATGTGAGCTGCTTTACGAGTTCTCTGTAGTCTGCAGTAGCCCAGGGAAGATTTTTCAATGCCTTCATGTTGGCGGTTGCCACACGACCTGCAACACCGAGCACATTTTCAATCTCGTTACCGTATTCGGTCTGAGTGACATCGCTCATCCACCATTTAAGAAACTCCCAGCTTTCATTCGGCATGTCGCTTGTAGCCATTATGACGCATGCTGTTTCCCAGGCTGAAACCGAATGATCGAAGCTGCCGTCCTCTTTCTGATAGCCCGGAACAAGTGTGAAGCCCCAGTCTCCTTTGATCTCGGGAGCGAAGACTGAGAGGTAATTGTACTGTGTGTAATCTCCGATCGCGAGAGGCATTTCACCGGTACGGAAACGGCTGGCCATGTCGTAGGAAACAGGCATACCGTAGTTTACGTAATTTCCGCTCCACTGTTTGAAGGCTGCAACCGCATTTTCAGTGTCTAAAGCGCTGTGTTTTGAATCTTCCGTGTAGTACTCGCCGTCATGCTGATAAAGGAACATGGCGAAGGTCGTCCAGTCGGGGAAGATACCGATGTTCATGTTGTTTTTCTGGATAACTGAGAGGCATTTGTAAAACTCATCCCAAGTGGTGGGAACTTCAAGCCCCAGCTCATGCAGGATGTCTGCCCTGTAAAACATCACGTGGAAGGACATGGTCTGCGGTAAGGCATATACACCGCCTTCCAAAGTGAATTGATCGAAAGCTTCTTTATAGAAATAATCTTTTACTTCTTCAAAATCCGGGAACTGAGTGAGATCCAGAACCGCATTTCTGAGTGCGTAGTTCATGGGCTCTATGCCCGCTACATTAAGTGCCACATCCGGACCCTTGCCTGCCAAAGTGGCGGAGAGGAGAACGTCTTTGTTGACCAGCTTAATGTTTACCGGAATCTTTGATGTGGGAACGAAATAGTTGTCTACAAGTGTTTTGATGACCGTTGCCTGATCTCGACCACCGCCGGTCATACTGGTTATGTTACTTCCGTCTGCAAGGATCCACACATCCAGAACTTCCGTTTCGTCGTCGTAGATCTCTCCGATACTGTCATAATCTTCGACAAAACTTGCAAAGAACTGCTTGAGTTCATGTAAAACACTCTTGAAAAAGCCCGGTGTAGCTTTCGGCTCCTTTTCGTCGGAACCGCAGACCAGAATGTAATCTATCTCCAGAGGCTGCTCGCTCATGGTGAGGATCCAGGAACTTAAGGATACAATGTTGTCCTTAAAGGCTGTCCATTGCTTAGCGATGTTTTCCGGTTTCTTGTTGATCCTGTCAAGCTGATTGATCAGATTATCGATGGCCTGAGTCTCACTGCCTTGTCTGCCTTGAGAATACGTTGTCACCATCTCTTTCAGGGTTTTTATGACTTCGTACTGTTCGGCGATACGTTTCAGAGTGTCGGGACATTTAACATCCAGCTGATAGTCTCGCATTGTGTCCGGAGTACTTCCTATTATCATAAGAAGTTCTCTGTAAACCGAATTGAGTTCTTCTACGCTTCCGCTTGCCAGGAGAAGGATGTCTGCAAGCTCCTGACCGAGTCCGATACGGAAGGAGAGAGTGTGCTTTCCTGCGGGGATACGGAAGTAGTAAGGCGTTTCGCCATCACCCAAAACAGAAACCTGCCATTCGTTTTCGTAGTAGAAGTAGAGTTCTTCGGCTTCTTTAAAGGGTGTTTCGCCATCGATCTCCAAAGAACGGCAGACAGTAACACCTGTGTTTTTGTTCTGTCTGTACTTGACCATGATCTTGTACAGACCATCCTCGGGAGCTTCGAATTCCCAGGTGATCCACTGACCGACCATCTTCCAGTTTGTACCGCCGATGGTGTTGAGCCTTGTTTTTGAAGCACTGTAAGGTTCCGTGAGAGAAGAAGTCCTGTCGGGAATGGGATACAGTGTGGAATCGGATTTAAGGACAGCGTCCTCACCCTGTAACTTTACTGTTACCGCAGAAAGTTCCTTCAAGCCGTCGGCACGGTTTTTGGTATCGTAATCCGAGTAAGAAAGAAGAGCCTTTTCATGAGTCAGCGCAATTTCACCGATTACCATGGGTTCTTTTACGGAAGTAAGTGTTACGGTGTTTTTGCCTTTTTCAAAGTAGTATTTGTAGGCACCTGTTACGTAACCGTTGCTGTCTTTAACATAAGAAGTGATCCATTCGGGAGCTTCTTCCTGACGGGGGCGGATGTCATTCCCTCTGGAATCCTGTACGATCTCCTCTGCGTTTTTCCAGATTCTTGTGAATTCCGTGTATTGAGAACCGTCAAACGGAATGCTTCCGTTAATGTATACTTTTCTTTCTATGGTGTTGTTCTTGCCCTTAACGGGATAGTAGGTGAGACGGATGTTGTAGAAGCCTGCTTCCGGAACGTCAAATGTGTATGTTACTGAGCCTTCTTCGGAAGTCAGAAGACTTTTCCCGCTTCGCCCCTCGTAGTCGGTCAGAACTTCAAAGCCATCCGAGATCGCGGTACAGTTACCGCCCGCAAGAACGATCTCTCTGTCGGGTTCTGCGGCATTTGAGTGCGCTGCGAGATAGGAACTGTAGCTTTCAGCATTATGCACCATTGCATTAATGTCCGGTCGGGTGACTTCTTCATCGGTTGAGGTGGCTTTAACAACCGTGAGAGGCACCAGCAGGATCGCCGTTAACGCAAGTGCTGTGGTTCTTTTTATGAAATGACCTTTCATTTCCTTTCCTCCGCCGTTTGGTTACTGTAATTTCCAGTTTGAAACAAAAGAGATCTCCATGTCCCCGTTTTCCTTGAAAACGATAGGGAGCCAAATGTATCTTGAATCATTCAGAGTGTCTGCAAACCATCTGTCGCCCATGTAGATCCAGGTTCCGCTGTTTACATCGCGGAAGATGCAGGTGCTTTGAGATTCGAATGTGGTATGGTTTACATCGCCTACACAGGGGTCGCCCTTGGATGTCCATTCGCCCATTACCGAATCTGAAACATAGTATCTTGCCTGATTGGGAGCCCATCCCGTGCATCCGGATGTCATGAGGTAGTACTTTCCGTCCTTAAGGAAGAGGGCAGGAGCTTCACGCTGGGCTCCGGGAAAGAGACGGATGAAATCCTTACCGTAAACGGCTTTTTCGGGAGCAGTTTCCAGATAGGTGTAATCTTCGTTGAGTTTTGAAATGTAAAGTGTGAGATTTTCTTCACTGGAGTAAATGATGTAGGCCGTTCCGTCGGTATCCTTAAAGAGATTCATGTCTCTTGCCATGCCCTTGCTCTGGGGATGCTTGTCTTCCTGATCGGGAGGACAGGTGTTCAGTCTGTATCTTCCGATGAAGCGATAGGGGCCGAAGGGAGTGTCACTGACCGCAACTCCGGCACAGGCAGCCGCGTAATTGCTGTTACTGGTGGCTGTGGGGCCGTCTGCATGGAACCAGAGAACATATTGCTTGTTCTTCTCGTTGTAGATGAGCTTTGGACGCTCAATGACTGCGCGTTCGGCATCGAGAGCCAGAGCCACATTGTCAAGTTCTGCGTCTGTGCAGCCTGCATATAAAGACTTGAAGTATTCTTCTTTTTCGAGAGCTCTTCTTGAGGGCACGTTTCTCATGATGACACCCTCAAACTGCCAGTTGTAAAGATCATCCGAAGTGTAGGCACAGACACCGCCTCGATAGCCGTTTGTCTTGTCTTCGCCTACCCACACCCATTTTGTTACGAGTTTGCCGGTAGCGGGATCGGGAATCTCAAGCTGCTGGACCTGACCGCCGTGAGCCTGGATGGGAGTGCCTTCTGTATCTGTCCATACGGCACCGGGATTAAAGGAATCATATTTTAATTTCTTGGTAAGCATTTTGTAACTCTCCCTGAGATTTTTAAATTTTTGTTTAATTTGATTTGTTCCGTCGTTGCTTTCTTTTGCCAGGAACTTTTCAGCGGCTTCGAGAGCGGAAAGATAGGAGGCGGCTGAACTTTCGGTGTAGAGTTCAGCTGCGTTGTCCGTTCTCATGGCTTCCACAGCTGCAGAAAGAAGTTCCCTTGTGTATTCCGGATCCGTGGCTATTGTTATGTAGCTGAGAATGGGGGACTCCATAAAAGTGTTCGCATTGGGATTGAATACCTTTAAATTCAATGTTCCGTCTGTAACCTTTGCTTCAAAACTTTTTTCGTTCACGTTGTAACGAAGGATCTTTTCACTTTTTATTTCTGTTTTTCCTTCGCATTCCACGTTGATCTTTCTGACACCGAAGGGGTTGTAAAATCCGAGCGTCACGGTGTAATTACCTTCCGGAACGGAAAAGTCGTAGCAGATCTCAGCCTTTGACGGATCCGAGGCCTCTTTTGAAACCACCCATTTGAAAGCGGTGATCCCTTCGCCCAGACTGTCTTCTTCGGGAAGAATTTCGGCTGCTTTGTGATAGCCCCAAAAAGTGTGAGTAACGGGATCTTCGCCGTAGGGCATGTCGGACAGCGACTGGCAAAGCCCCGCAGAGGATCCCGACGGAAAACTCCCTGTATCCTGTGATGCGCAGTCTACCCGGTACAAAGTAAAGTCTGCTGTCAAAAGATCTTTGTCGGTCCATGTGAAAGCCTGTTGATCGATCGGCTCTGCAGTGGGAGATGCGACTGATGGTGTGCTGACCGTTGGCTCGGCTTTTTCTCCGGAACCGCAACCGGCAGCAACCAGAGCGGCAACGAGAGCAGTGGCCTTGAGGACTTTTTTGACACCGTTTTTATAAGAAACCCTCATAACTTTTTCTCCTGAATTTCTGAAATCTTTAACTCCTGTTTAGATTAAATTTAGAATATACCATAAAAGAGAATTGTGCAATCGATTACATATACAAAAATGCAATCGATTTTTTGTGCAACTTGCACAAAAAAATAATTCATACAATCGATTTCACATGTAAAACATCCCCTCAAAAATCATTACGAATCCGCCAATATTACTAACGTTGAGAAGTTTTTTAAGTAAAAAAAGAAGCACCTCGGACGACAAAAATGCCGTGAGGTGCTTAAATTGTACATTTTAATGTTTTGTGAGATTTTACTTAACTAAATTACCGTTCTCCTCATGAAAGCCCATTTTCTTTAAATACTCTTTGTGAATCTCGTTGTTTCCGTCGTAGCAAAGCTTTGAATAACCCATTTCATTCAGCTTTTCGTACACAAAGCTGCCCAGTTTACAGTCTCTGTACTGAGGAGTGGAGTAGTCGGTAAGGAGCAGAAACTCATTTCCGTTGCTCCTTCCCAAGGTTATGCCTGCCAGATTGTCGTCCTGTAAAGCCAAAAAAACTTTGTTGACTTCTGAGGTTCGTTCATCCTTGTCAGGGAAGTATTTAGCGATGTCGTCTTTGTATCTTGC
>JAILNG010000142.1 GCA_024691875.1 Lachnospiraceae bacterium
ATAAATGTAACTTTTTTCTGCATATTTGATCTCCTTTAGGGTTTAAGGTCTTACTACCGACCGGAATGAGTGGGAAGGAATTAACACTCAATGTAGCGCGTCATAGAATACGCCCCTTTTCAGAAAATGTCAAGCAAAAAATTGCAACCCCGCAGGAGTTGTTCATTTGCATAAATGTGCTATACTAAACTGAAATGACACCATAACCCCGTGGAAGTGTCACGTCATCTGCGATGACCTGACCGAACGTCGGAATGCATGATAATTGCCTTCGGCAAGCATTCCTCCTGTCCCCGGGGCTCAAACGGAGGGAAAAATATGCAGAGGGTATTGTGCTCCACGGGAGCGTTTATAGGAAGACCGAACGGAAGAGACTACAGGCTCATAAAGCTGTGCGCGGACAGCATGGATTGCGACGGCTTTGAGTTTATGATGTATGAAGACTGGTATGACAAAGGGGATGAGATTGAGGCGTTTGTTAAGACGGTATCCAAGCCCGTGGTCACCTTCCATGCGGAAAAGAATGTGGGAGAGCGGATCAGCAGGAATGAGCCGGGAGATACGGAGGAAGCGGTCAGGCTGTTCAGAATGAACTGTGACATGGCAAAGCGCCTTAAGGCAGAGAAGATGGTGCTTCATCTGTGGAACGGGATACATTCGGACAAGGATTTTGCGCACAATGCTTCCATGTACCCCGAGCTGCGGGATATTGCGGAGGCAGAGGGGATCCTGCTTACGGTGGAAAACGTGGTATGCAACGTGGGAACGCCCATGGGGCATCTTAAGGAACTGCTTGCTCTTTACCCCGACATAAGCTTTACCTTTGATACGAAGATGGCGGAGTTCCACGGAGAGCTCGAGGAGCTGTATGCAGAGGAGAACAGGGAAGTGTACGGGCATATAGCGCATATGCACATAAACGATTACAAGGGCGGAGTAAAGGACTGGGGCTGTCTTAAAACGCTTCATTTGGGGAAGGGACAGGTGGATTTTGACAGGCTTTTCAACTTCCTCAAAAAAATGGGCTACACGGGCGACTTTACCATAGAATCCACATCCTTCGATAAGACGGGAACCATAGATTTCGCCGCCATGCAGCAAAGTGTGGACAGGGTGAGGAGACTAACGGACGGGAAATGTTTGAGAGCATAAAAGATATAAAAAAGCCGCGGAGATGTTTTTCCGTGGCTCTTTTAATGGGATAAAACCTGTTTTTGATCTATTTCTTGAACAATGTTTCAAAATGATAGATGTTCGCATACTGGTAAAGGTCATTGCTTACCAGATTGTCCGCAAAGTTGTGAAGTTTGGGACTTACGAGACAGTAGCTGTTTGCACCTTCCGAATAGGCGATGGACCACAGGTTCTTTTTGTGGAGCTCGTAGATCTGAAGGGCAAGAGCATCTCTTGTTGCACTGTCTGCGGTATTTGTCCACTTTTCGTAGATCTCAACCAGCTTCGCCATGTCTCCGGTGGGAGCGACGCCCTTTGTGTGGTCGGTATAGTAGGTACCGTAATCACCGTACCATTCAGCCGCCTGAGCGATGGGTACGAAGGAAGCTGCTCTTTCCTTAAGTGAGAAGCCGCCCACAGACATATGAGGACACATGGATGCTACCCAGTTATTGTCGTCGATCACTTTGTCGTAGGTTGAAACATCGTAGTTTGTAAGCGTTGTTTGTACATGAACACTGTCATAATAGCGTTTCAGTATGTCGTAAATGAAATTGGCGCTTCCGTCAAAGGATACGAAATCAAGGGAGAAGTCCGAACCGTCCGCAAAATCATAGAAACCGTCGGAGCCCTGTTTCAAACCGCAGCTTTGCAGCAGCTTTTGAGCCGCGGCAACATCGTAATCCGTCCATTTCTTTGACCATTCGGCATCGTAACCGAAGTTACCTGCGGAAGGTGAACATTGACCGGGAGCAAGGAAGCCCTCCGAGGTGAGAAGTGAAACCTCATCACGGTCAACACAGATGGACATGGCCTGACGGAATTCGCTCTTTGCGAAAAGCTCAGCATAGTTTTTGTTTGCGTTTGTGTAGTTAAAGGTGATCTGATTACCGCCCCAGTTGGAGCCGGAAATGGTCTTAAGAACGGCTGAACTTCCAAGCTCCGCAAGCAGAGGCGAAACCTGTTCCATTCCGATGTCCATACGATCCAGTTCTCCGTTCACAAGCATTGTCTTTGCATCATCGCCTTCACCCATCTTTTTCATATAAATATTGTCAAAGTAGGGAAGCTGATTCCCTTTTGCATCGATCTTCCAATAGTAAGGGTTTCTCTCAAGTATGCACAGATCCGCCGATCTGGAATTGTGGCCTTCTTCTGTGGTGAGAACAAAGGAATTGACGGTAGGAAGGCCCGATATGTTCCAGAAGTAGTAGCACATATTCTTTCCCAGATCTTTTGCCGTGGAGTAATTGATGCCCCGGGCACTTGCATTTGCAAGAACCTGCTCATCCGAAAGACCGGTATCCGGCCAGTATTCGTTTTGAACATAATAAGATGAGGGGATCAGATCCTTAAGGTAGTGGGAAGGAGCCCAGCACCACTTGAAATCACCGTTTTCGATGAAACTTCCGGGATATTTTGAGGTGTCAAAGGTCCAGGTTACCGTGTGATCGTCGATCTTTTTCAATACGGCGAAGTTTTCGGTTTTTCCGTCTTTAAGAGCTCCCCAGCTGGCTTTGGAATCGTAGTCGTTTTTGTGGACCATGTAATACCAGAAGGTGATGTCGTCTGCCGTGAAATCTTCGCCGTCCGACCATTTCATGCCTTCTCTCAAATGGAAAGTCCATACTGTGTAGTCACTGTTGTATTCATAACTTTTGATAACATTGGGAACGTAAGTGCCGTCCGTGTTGTAACGGATGATACTCTCGAGTACGGGACGGGCTATGTCCCAGGAACCTCCGCCCAAAGTCATATAGAAATTTCCGCCGTATACACCGACCTCAAGGGCGTTTCCGGCCGCATCGGTCTGAGCGATGAAAACGTTATCCTTGTCGGGGATCCTTTGGTCCACGGCCGGGAGCGTACCCGCACTTACCGCCGTCTTAAGCTCCGGAGCTTCCGAATAGGTGAGCTTATCCAAAGGAACGGGAGTGGGTGTAGGTGTGGAAACAACGGCGTTTTTGCTGCTGTTATTTGTGTTTGTGGTCTGAGTGATCTTGGTTCTGGTGCTTGTTCTTGTCCTTTGATTTATCTTGACATTGCTATTACCGCAAGCGGCGAGGGACAAAACCATTACGACCGCAATAAGCAGAGCAGTAAATTTTTTCATCATTAGCCTAACCTCCTTACTTTCTTTACAGTTTGAAGCCCTTGAGTTCTGTTGTAAGAGAATCTGCTGCACTTCGGAGATCCTTAATGACATCATTAAGGTTCTTTGCGGCCGTTTGAGCTGCAAGAGCGGTGTTTTCAACTTCTGTTGAAGCAACGGCTGTTTCTTCGGAAACGGCTGATATGCCTTCAACAGCTGTAAGGGTGTTGACCTTGGCCTTTTCCATTTCTGCTACCTGAAGGCCGATGTCTTTAAGATGAGTCGCTATAGTGTTAACGTTATCTCCGATGACATTGAATTCCTCCATTGTTGTGGAAACCGCTTCTTCCTGCTGGATAACGATCTCTTCTGCCTGTTTTGCTGCGGCAGCGGTTTTTTCCGTCTTGGAGGTTACGGAAGTGATGATCTTACTGATCTCTCCCGCCGCAACAGCACTCTGCTCGGCGAGTTTTCTGATCTCTTCTGCAACTACCGCGAAGCCGCGGCCCGCTTCTCCGGCTCTGGCAGCTTCTATGGAAGCGTTAAGGGAAAGAAGGTTGGTCTGGCTTGCGATGTCGTCGATGGTTGCAATTATGTTTCCGATGGAAGAGGTTTCACGGGCAAGTTCTTCAATGTCCACAATGACGCCTCTTGTAACATCGCTTGTTTCGTTTGCTTTAACCTTAAGGTTCTCAACGGCTCCGATACCGTTCTTTACCGAATCGTCCGCATCGGCTGCCATTCCGTCGATAGCAGACACGTTCTCTCTGACGACTTCTATCTTTTCTGTCAGCTTGTTTGCGGCATTAAGGCAATCTTCGGAGTCCTGAGCTTCCTGGTCCAGTCCGTTTCTGATCTCGTTTACCGAAGTCGTGATGTTTACTGAAGCGGTAACAAGTTCGTCGGATGCAACACCGATCTCATCCGAGGATGCCTTCAGCGAATCCGCCGTTGCGGAAACCTTTGAAAGCAATCGTTTTGTGTTTTCTATCATTGTGTTTGCAGCCGAGGAAAGAATTCCGAATTCGTCGTTTCGTGAGGTCTTGATCTTAACCGTCAGATCGCCCCGTGATGCCTGCTCAAAGCCTTTGGATATGACTTTCACGGTGTTTCCGAGTCTGCTGGAAACAAAGACACCTACAAGGGTGGAGATAACCGCCGCGAGGATGACTGCGACAACGGAAGCGGATCTGATGTTACTTACGCTTTCGTTGATGACGCTTTTGGGGATGCGGCAGCATATGACAGCTCCGGAATTTCCGATCTTGGCATAGGAGTAAAGGTACTCGTTTTTGTCAGCGGCATCGATCATCCACTCGTAACCGGAGGAACTGTTTGATGCCTTCAGATCGTCGTAGAATGTGGTAAAGGCAAAGATCGTTTTGTCATCATCACTTTTTCCTGCGGTGGTGGTCTCTACTTCATCCGAGGTGATAAAGGCATATACGCTGCCTTCGCCCAGGTTGATGCTTCCGAGAACATCCGTGGAAAGGTCGAGTTTGATATCCACGGAGAGGTAACCCAGTTTGTCGCCCAGGGAATTGTAAAAAGGCTTTACATATACAGCGCAATACGGAGAACTGCTCAAACCTTTCGATGCTTCATAGGTGTCTATGAAGGTACGAACGCCGATCCAGCCCGATCCGTCGGGGAGAGACTTTATCAGATCGTAATCGGGTGTTTTTTCAAATTCAGCGGCTGTTGAAGACCCGATGTAGTCTACCATAAGATAGTTTCCGTTTGCGACGGAAAAGGCCGCTTGCTGGAAGGAAAGAACGGAGAGGTCTCCGACTATGCGATCGGATTCCGCCAAGTTCTTTGCGCTTCTTTTTACATTCGAAAGTGCGCTTCTCAGTTCGTCAGCATCTGTATAGGCACCTCCGTAAAGGTTCTTAAGTTCCGACAGCCCGGCCAGCTGTTCTGCCTTGCTTTCAACGACCTCGAAGGTAAGTTCGTAATACTTGGCAACCTGTTCCAGTGCTGTTACGGCGTTGGACTCGTAAGTCTTCTGCATTCCCCGTGAGGCTATAGAGTAGGCTGTATAACCTACTATCATTATGAAAATTACGGGAATAAGAAAGAATGCAGTAAGCTTGACTCTGATACTGTTGAGTTTTCTCATCTTGTTGCTCCTTCCTGTTATTTTGAGGCTATTTGATACAATGTTATCAAGAGAAGTACAACAAAACAGATGGATTCAATTTCATTAACGGCCACTTTTGTCTTGATAAAATAAAAAAATTGTTATACAATGCCAAAATAAACATTAAATAAGTAGAAACAATTATTAACGGATAAGCCGAAAGGCTTGAGATAATAAAGTGCAAAGGAGAGAGTTATGGCACGAGAGTACAATCCTGAAGTCATTGAGAAAAAATGGCAAAAATACTGGGAGGAGCATGACACGTTCAGAACGGATGTTCGCGATTTTTCTAAACCCAAGTTCTATGCGCTGGATATGTTCCCTTATCCTTCGGGCGTGGGCCTTCATGCGGGACATCCCGAAGGCTATACCGCTACGGATATAGTTTCCAGAATGAAGAGAATGCAGGGCTTTAATGTCCTTCATCCCATGGGATACGATTCTTTCGGCCTTCCTGCCGAGCAGTATGCGGTTACCACGGGAAACCATCCCAACGGTTTTACGCAGGAGAACATTAAGACCTTCTCGAAGCAGTTGAAGGAGCTCGGCTTTGACTATGACTGGCATCGCTGCATAGCAACCTCCGACCCGTCCTTCTACAAGTGGACGCAGTGGATATTCAAGCAGCTTTATCTTGCAGGCTACGCAAAGCATATAGATATGCCCGTAAACTGGTGCGAGGAATTGGGCACCGTTCTTTCCAACGATGAAGTCATTGACGGAAAGTCGGAGCGCGGCGGCTATCCCGTTGTCAGAAAGAACATGAAGCAGTGGGTTATCGACCAGGCTGCCTTTGCGGAAAAGCTCCTCGAAGGTCTTGATGAGATCGATTGGCCCGAGTCCACGAAGGATATGCAGAGACACTGGATCGGAAAGTCCGAAGGTGTTGAAGTGAAATTCCAA
>JAILNG010000194.1 GCA_024691875.1 Lachnospiraceae bacterium
TATCGGGAAAAATGTGAAATACGAAGGGATGGAGGATATAAAATTTGCTGTTTCAGCGGGAAATTCCGCAATCGTGAACGGCAAACAAACTTTGGGGTTCAAGTCGGGATTTTACAACATAAAGAAACCATGGAAGGTTAAGTTTCCTCCGAGTCTTTATCCCTTGGATTACGACAGGGACAGAGCACCCAGGATGGCAATCGGGGCGCTTAAAGACGGACGTCTCGTGCTTTTGTGGGCTGAAGGAAAAGGAAAGTTTTTCTACGAAAAAGGCGCCGATTCCTGCGGAGCAAGCCTTAAGGAAATGGCGGAGATCTGCGAGAAAATGGGCATATATAATGCGGTAAACCTTGACGGAGGAGGATCTGCTCAGATCCTGTTTGACGGAAAAAGAAAACTCATGATCTCAGACAGAAACAAGGAGGACAATAAAGAAGCCGAGCGGGCAGTACCGCTGGGGCTGAAATTTTAAAAGAACCGTCCCGAGGGGTGATGAACCCGTGGGACGGCTTTTTAAATGTGGAATCTTCTTTGGAATTCTCTTGCAACGGTGCGACCTTTAAAAATGATGGCTGCTGCAAGAACCGTAATACTTACGATCAGACAGATGGACCAGGTCATGGGCATGTCCTTACGAAGGATGTACATTACCCAAAAAGGTACGAGCCCGAAGAAAAGGCAGGTGAGAAGGTAAGTTATCGCATTTCCCTGCTTGTCCAGCATTGTCAGAACGAAGTTTACCACAAGAGTTGCTGCGATGGTAATGGGAATGATCCAGTCTTTTGTGAGCCACAGGAAATCAAAGTAGTAGGAAGTGACCGTGAGGAGGATCAGTATAAGGAAGACCATAATGGAAAGCTTTCTGGCGGAGGCTGTGCCGGGCTTAAATTGCTTCATGATCACAAACTCAAAGGCTACAGTCCACATGACGATGATCAGGCCCCAGTGGAGATCGGGGAATGAGGGGAAACGGACGCCCAGCAGGAAATCCATTCCGAGGGCTGCGATGATGACCGCCCATGCAATGAACATCTGTATCTTGTAAAGGAACGATCGGAACTGCAAGGTGCTTTTTTCGGGGAAATAGGGGCGTTCGCCTTCTCCGATCAGTCTGCTCTGGCAGAGAGGGCATTTTACCGGATTCCCGCCGACTTCTATTTTACAGTAAGGACATTTTTTCATCTGATCACCTCCGTTGCGTAAACTCTGATGTCAACGCCCAGATCCACAAGTCCTCTTACGAAATTTTTAACGACAGCCGTGTTTGAGTATGGCGATGAGACTCCAAGTGTCAGATCGTCTTTAAAAGTGAATATGGTGGAGAAAAGGTTGTTCGAGCTGCAAAAGCCGTTATAGGTTTCAATCTCGTTTTCCACCTCGTGAGGCGGTCTCTGTATGCCCAGGTTCGAGAGAACCATTGAAACCTTCTTGTCCGTGAGTCTTGTTACGGTACGTACAACAAGCTGCTTGATGAAAAGAGGGACGGCTCTTACGGGAGCTACGTACTCCATTGTTTCGTAGTTATCCATCTGTTTCTTGATGCTTTCTTCGGAAAGCTGACTCTTAAGAGTTGCGTCAAATTCAACCGCAAGGTCCTCAAGAGAAATGTCCTTCTTAAATGAATGAGAAACATTGACGTTATTGAAAAAGTTTCTCGCTGTGTGAGAAGGATAGTATTTTCTGAGATTTACCGGAAGTGAAACGGTGACAGGCTTGTTACCGCGTTTTCTGGGAGGCATTTCGTCTCGGATAGCAAGCATCCATGCTGCTCCGAAAAAGCTGGTGAGGGAAACACCCATTTTCTTGGAAATGGTGAGAGCCTGTGCTGCGGACATGTGGATCTCGAAAAATTGCAGCTGATCGTAGGGGAGCCTGAAACCGCCGGGATGGTAGGCGTTTTTTTTCTTGCTTCTGGACAGACTCATGTTTTCGAAAAACTGTCTGTAGCTGTCCTGAGAGAGGTCGTCTGCGGAAGCACCTGAATGAAGGGCAACTTCCTCGTACTTACCGGGATACTTGAGCTTAAGATAGTGAAGGACAATGATGTTCAAAAACTCCAGACCGCCTGTGCCGTCTGTCAGGGCATGGAACATGTCCAGATTTATTCTTTTACCGAAGTAGGTTACTTCGTAATGAAGCATTGCTTTTGCGGAATTGTATAATAATGGGCAGATCCTGTCTTTTTCTTCGGATACAACAGGCATAATATCGGTGTCTTCGATGTAGTGCCAGAAGACTCCGCGCCTTATGCGCACCTGTGCCTGAGGTCTGTCCTGGATAGCCATTAAAACAGCATCCTGAAGCAGAGCGGGATCAATATCTTCTTTCAGGATACAGCTCACCCTGAAAGCTCTGGTGTCTCTTTTTGAGATCGATGCCAAAAAGACTTTGGCCACATTATCTATTCTGTACCAGTTATTACTTGTCATAGATTTCCTCGAGTGTTTATTCTGTATTTTGGTTGACTTCTTTAATCTCCGATGTAACATAGGCTGCGAGTCGTTTCATAGCCTGCGTTGCAAATGGAAGAGGCATCTGCTGGTAAACATGCCAGCCTCCCTCTTCAATATCAAGAGCGACTTTTCCGCCCTCGGATGCGATCTTTTCCTTGAGACGAATGCTGTCGTCCAACAGGATCTCATTTCTTCCTGCCATGATGTAGACCGGAGGAAGTCCTTTAAGCTCTCCGAAAAGAGGACTGAAAATGGGATCTTCAGGTGCAAAACGCTCACCCATGTAGGCTTTTGCAGCACCCATAACGTAATCCTTTGTAAGGATGGGATCTCTGTCCTTGTAGATTTCGTAGGAGGGAGCGGTTCCCGTCATGTCGGTCCAGGGACTGAAAAGCAGCAACCCGCGGGGAAGGGGTTTTTTATCCGCGAGGAGCTTTTGTGCCAGACAAAGAGCCAGATTTCCGCCTGCCGAATCACCGGCGATGAAAATGTTTTCCGGCTGAAACTTACCGGAAGTAAGATGCTCCCAGACAGCCATCGCATCATCAAAAGCTGCGGGATAAGGGTGCTCGGGTGCCAGCCGGTACTTGAAGGAAATGGTGGTAAAGCCGGTAGCAAGCGCAATCTTTGCAGCGAGATTACGTGCATAGTCAAGCTTGCCCGTTACATACCCGCCCCCATGAGCGTAGAGCACCGCAAAGTTGGGGTTGTGGGCAAACTCCGGACTGATGGCCTCACACTTAAGAGAGCCGACACTAAAAGGCTTTACTGTTATATCATTTTTGGGAGCGGCCAGTTTTCCGGCTCGTTCCATTACCCTGCGGTGATGCTTGAGGTCAGCTTCGTCCAGAGAACTTCCGGAAATGAAGTTCACCACCTTGAGTGCCATCAGCAGTGTATCGTTGTGATTCTTTTGCTTGTTGTCCATCTGTTTCCTTCTCTTTTATTACAAACCTAATCTTTATTATATAACAAACAGGCGCAGTTCTCAAAGCATATTTTACTAATTCGCCCAAACCTTATACTTTATTAACTTGACTCGTCAAAAAGGGAAAGATATAATTAAAAATATCTATAAAACAGGCATATTTCTTCCGAACGGGCCGAGGGGCGAGGAGGCAGAAGTGGCGTATTTTAGATGTATAGTTAACAAAAAGAACTTTATATGGTACTTACTGGCGGTCCTCTTATGGATCGCACTGCTTGTTGTTCTTATTGTTTCGATAAATAATGGTAATTATGCTTTTTCCTACGGATTTGATGATAAGGACACTACAGAAAAAAATGTTGATGTGCGCATATCAGTTTCGCAGTCATGGGATGATTACATCGAAGGTGTGAAGGTAAAAGGTGCGGAATATGACGGAGAAGTTATAAATAACTCCGGAAAAGAGATAAGAGACTGGGTACTTACCATTTATCTTCCGGAAGATGAAGGCATCATCGATTCAAGCTGGAACGGAGAGTATAGAAAAGAAGGAAAAAAGATAACCTATTATCCCGATAACAATGTTTTTGTTATCGCAAAGGATGGTTACAGGACATTCGGATTCATTCTTAAATCCCCTGAAACCTACTCGGAATTCAAATATGAGATTTATGGAAGTTACGTGACTTACAAAGAGGAGTATCCGTTATACTGGGTATTGATCATCCTCACTATTGTCTATGCAGTAACTTTCGCAATGTTTGCCTTCATGAAGATCAGAATGGAGATGCGAAGAAGGAGTGACGATGAGATCATAAGGCAGACGATGATGGTCTTCGTGAACTCCATCGATGCCAGAGACGAGTACACAAAAGGTCATTCCGTCAGAGTTTCCGAATACGCTCAGCTTTTGGCGAAGGAAATGGGGTATTCCGATGATGAGGTCAGAAAGATAGGATACATTGCACTTCTTCATGATTGCGGAAAGATCGTTGTTCCCGATGAACTTCTTAAAAAGCCCGGAAAGCTGACACCTGAAGAAAGACACCAGATACAGCAGCACACTGTAATGGGCGGGAACATGCTTGAAGGATTTACTTCTTTGCAGGGAGCACGTGAAGGCGCCCTTTATCATCATGAGTATTATGACGGCAGCGGCTATCCGGAAGGGCTTAAGGGAGAAGAGATCCCGAAGCAGGCGAGGATCATCTGCGTGGCAGATTCCTTTGATGCAATGAATTCAGACAGATATTACAGAAGGCATCTCGGAAAGGAAATGATACTGAATGAACTCAAAAAGAACAGAGGCGTTCAGTTTGATCCGGAGGTT
>JAILNG010000206.1 GCA_024691875.1 Lachnospiraceae bacterium
AAGACAGCTCCTTATAAGTATCCCAGAATCGTGGAATTCAGAACGGAACTGCCTAAAACCATAAGCGGAAAAGTTATCAGAAAGGCTCTTTAAAAGGGACTCTTCTAAATAATGTAAAATTTTTTAATGGTACTGCTTCACAACGTTAAAGAAATAATGCTTGCAAAATGTATTAAAAAGTTATAAACTGAATAATTATACTTTTAATAGGAGAAAAATGGACAAGCTTAAAAGAGTGACTTTGTTTGCCGGACATTACGGCAGCGGAAAAACAAATGTGGCTGTAAATTATGCATTGATGCTGAAGGAAAAGGGACTGGATGTGGCGATCGCCGATCTGGACATTGTTAATCCATACTTCAGAACCAAGGACAGCCAAAAGGAATTGGAAGAAAACGGAATAAAGCTGATCTCGTCCGAATTTGCGGGATCCAACGTCGACCTTCCCGCACTTCCCGCCGAGATCTATTCATTGGTTGACATTCATGACAGATACGCGATCTTTGATATAGGCGGAGATGACAGAGGTGCCACGGCCCTCGGACGTTACGCGGATGCTCTTAAAGAAGAGAACGATTACGAGTTGCTTCTTGTTTTAAACAAGTTCAGACCCTTGTCCAAAACTCCGGAGCTTGCGATCGAAGTCATGCATGAGATCGAGACCACGGCTGATATGAAGTTTACCGGTATTGTGAATGATTCGAACCTTGGTGAAGAAACTACTGCCGAAGACGTTCTCGGAAGTGTGGAATTCGCGGAAAAGGTTTCAGAAATGGCAGGGATCCCGATAAGGTTCACCACCGTTACAAAAAAAGTTTACGATGAGGTTAAGGATAAGATCGAAAACCTCATGGTCATACATTTACAAGACAAGATAGTTTGACACAACCAACAATAAATCATCTCACATCCGCCGAATAAGCGGGTTAAGGAGTTAAAAGGAGGAAACAACAGTGGCTAAAATTTCATTTAAAAGTGACGTTTGTAAAGGCTGCGGGCTTTGCGTGACAGCTTGTCCCAAAAAAATCGTGGCACTGGATGAAAACGTTCTGAATGCAAAAGGACATCATCCTGCGAAATGCATAGATCCCGATGCCTGCATCGGGTGCGCATCCTGTGCACTAATGTGCCCTGACTGCGTAATTACTGTTGAAAATTAAGGGAAGGAGAAAACCTATGTCAGAGAAAGTTTTGATGAAGGGTAACGAAGCAATTGCAGAGGCTGCGATCAAGGCCGGCTGCCGTTACTACTTCGGTTATCCGATCACACCCCAGACGGAGGTTGCGGCTTATATGTCAAAGCGCATGCCTAAGATCGGAGGAACATTTTTACAAGCTGAAAGCGAAATTGCTGCCATTAACATGGTAATCGGCGTATCATCTACGGGAAAGAGGGTAATGACATCCTCTTCTTCACCGGGAGTTTCCTTAAAGAGTGAGGGAATTTCATACCTTGCAGGCTGCGACCTTCCCGCACTTGTTGTTAATGTACAGAGAGGCGGCCCGGGACTCGGAGGCATTCAGCCTTCTCAGTCGGATTACTTCCAGGCTACAAAGGGCGGAAGCCACGGTGATTATCATAATATTGTACTTGCACCTTCAAGCGTTTCCGAGATGGCAATGCTTACAGCAAAGGGATTTAACCTTGCGGATAAGTATCGTATGGTATGTATGATCCTTGCCGATGGTACAATGGGCCAGATGATGGAGCCTGTTGCCATTGACGACATCGTGATCGAAGAGGTCGCAAAGCCTTGGGCTCTCACGGGAACTGAGTGCAAGAGACCCAGAAACATCGTAAATTCACTTTATTTAAAGCCTGAACAGCTTGAGCAGAAGAACTTTGAACGTTTCGAGAAATACAAGACGGTAGAAGAGAATGAAGTTATGTATGAATCATACATGATGGATGATGCTGAGATCTGCATCGTTTCCTTCGGTATCACCGCAAGAGTTTCAAAGAATGCCATTGTTGCAGCTCGTGCAAAGGGTATCAAGGTCGGAATGATCCGTCCCATCACCCTTTGGCCTTTCCCCAAGAAGCCCATTCTTGAGGCAGCTGACAAGGTTAAGGCATTTATCACTGTTGAAATGAACATGGGTCAGATGATCCAGGATGTTGAGCTTGCCGAGCGTTGCAAGAAGCCTGTTTATCTT
>JAILNG010000211.1 GCA_024691875.1 Lachnospiraceae bacterium
AATCATCTTCATCCTTACCGCCGCCAAAGCCCTGAGGTCTTGTAGAAAAACCACTGTTTCTTCCGCGATTGTTTCCGTTATTGCCGTTATTGTCTCTCGGTCCTTGATTTGAACCGTAACTTCTCTGATTCTTATTTTCAAAAAGATTGCTGTGACCGCGGTTGTTTCCGTCATACCTGCTTTCCACGGTCTGGAAATGGTTACGGTCGGTATTGCGATTACCGTTACCGTTTTTCATTCCGCCCTGGCGGTCACTGTTTCTTCTGTCATTGTTGAAAGGCTTTCTTTCACCGTTTTGAGGTCTTTTTTCACCCATATTGGCGCGATTGACCCCATCTGCACCGGCACGTTTAATAATATTGGGACGTACACGATCTCCGACAGTTTTGAAAACTTTTTCGGTTACAGCCTCAGTCTTAGGTGCAGCTACAGTATCATTTGTTGTCGCAGCGCTCTTTTCAGTCTTTTCGATCTTCTCAGCCTTTTCGACTCTTTCGGCCTTTTCGATCTTTTCAGCTTTAGCTTTTTGAGCTTCTATATTTCTTTCTATAGCTTCAGCCTCTTTGCGTGCCATAGCTACAAGCTCATCTGCCTTTGCTGCTTCTTCCACAGCCTTTTTCTCTGCTTCACGTTTTTCGGCTTCACGTTTTGCACGATTCTCCTTAACCTTTTCTCTCTTGATCGCCTCAAGTTCGGATTCGGACATATAAGAACCATGTATCAGACGATTGTCACCATCATCACTTGAAATGACAACTCCGTTGATCGTTCTGGGCCCATTGGGTCTGTTAGAAGAACGGTTTGCTCTTTGCTCTCCGGAATAATTTTTTCTGTCCTGAGGTCCGTTAAGCATTTGCCTTTTCTGCATAAGCTGTCTCTTTTCTTCCGGACCGTCCAACATTCTTCTTTGAGGCTGGCCGTTACGAGGGCCGTCTGCCATCTGTCTTTTTTGCATAAGTTGTTTTTTCTCTTCCGGTCCGCTAAGCATCTGTCTTCTGACAGGTGAAGCCTGAGCCTGGCCTTCGGAAGGTCTTCTTAAAGGCCTTTGTGCCTGATTTGAAGAAGCTGCATTCTTTATGGGAGCAGCTTTTTTCTTTCCGAAATGATCATTCACCATTTTTATAGCATCATCCTCAATAGCATTCATATGGCTGGTAACATCCACATTATGTGCTCTGAGGAAATCGATCACTTCTTTGTTTGTAACATTTAATTCAGCTGATAATTCGTTGATTCTTTTTTTTGCCATTAATTGGACTCCTTCATGTTCTATTCCAGGGTAATAATCTTCTTTTGAAAGCTTTTGGCAAAGCCTTCATCAATAATTGCAACAGATGAGCGTTCTTCCTTACCTATTGCGTGTCCAAGTCCCTCCTTTGTGCCGAAGAAAACAATCGGCACCTTGTAAAACGTGCATTTATCATTAAATAACTTTTTTGTATTATTCGAAGCATCTTCAGCAACAATAACACAAAATGCTTTTCCGGTTTTAACTGCCTCTTCGGTTTGAAACTCACCGCTTTGAAGTTTTCCCGCTCTCTGCATCAGCGAAAGAAGCGAAAATAGATTTTTTTCTGTCAATTTTCCATCTCCTTAATAAGAGCATCATAAACTTCTGCAGGTATTGCTGTTCCGAGAGACTTAGCAATACCACCGGATTTTTTTGCTTTTTCGAGACATTCGACTGAATCGCATATATATGCTCCGCGGCCGTTTGCTCTACCGGTTTTATCTATTTTTATTTCTCCCTCCGGTGTTTTAAGAACTCGAATAAGTTCTTTCTTGGACTTAACAGCTCCGCAACCGGTACATTTTCTCATAGGGATCTTTTTATCTGCCATTTTTATTCTTCCTCTTCGGAAAACTCCTGAGTTTCGGTTTCAATACCCTGATCCTGAGATTCGGACTTTATGTCGATCTTGTAGCCGGTAAGCTTGGCAGCAAGCCTTGCATTCTGTCCTTCACGTCCGATCGCAAGTGAAAGCTGATAATCAGGAACTATTACTCTTGCTTTCTTCTCATCGGGATCTACGGTAACCGATACAACCTTTGCGGGGCTTAATGAATTCTCAATAAGAACCGCGGGATCTTCACTCCAAACGATAATATCGATCTTTTCTCCATGAAGTTCATCCACTATAGCATTTACTCTTGTTCCGTTAACACCGACACAAGCGCCGACAGGATCTACATTCTCATCATTTGAATGAACCGCAATTTTGGTCCTTTGTCCGGCTTCACGGGAAATACTCTTTATCTCAACTATGCCATCGGCAATTTCCGTAACTTCTTCTTCAAAAAGTCTCTTTACCAATTCCGGATGAGTTCTGGAAACGCACACTCTGGGTCCTTTCTGTGTGTCCTCAACCTTTGTAACGTAAAGTTTTACTCTTTCGTTTTTATAGAATTCCTCACCTTTGATCTGTTCGGTAACAGGCAGGATGGTCTCGATCTTTCCGAGGCTGACTATAATATTGTAATTTCCTCTGTCAGGATCCTGGAAGCACTGGATAACACCTGTGACAATATCCTTTTCTTTCATTGAATAACTTGAGAAAAGAGCCTTCTTCTCTTCCTCGCGGATCTTCTGAACAATGATCTGCTTTGATTTCTGAGCAGCTTTTCTTCCGAAATCCTTGGGGGTGACCTCAATGTTTACAATATCTCCAACTTCATAAGGAGAATCAAAACGGATTCTTGCAGCCTCTTTGGATATCTGTGTAGCATCATCTTCCACTACGTCAACAACGGTCTTTTCCTCAAAAACGCGAAATGTGGATGTTACAGGATCAAAATTTATCTTGATGTTGTCTGCCTGTTTAAACTCATCCTTGCAAGCAATGATAAGTGATGATTCAATGGTATCAAGCATAACTTCCTTTGAAATACCTTTTTCCTTCTCAATTGCTTCCAATGCAAGTAATAATTCATTGTTTTCTGCCGGTGCCGCTTTAGCCGCACTCTTTTTTCTGGGTGCCATTTTATAATCCTCCTGTTTATAAGTGATCACGGGAATACCCGTTTTGTTTAAATTGTTTCGGTGTATTGTCTTTTTGATCTAAAAATGAACAGCTAAATTTATCTTAGCAATATTCGATCTCTCGACAACATGAATAACATCATCTTCGGTAGTAAGCGTTACGGTCTTATCATCAAACGCTTTAAGATAAGCATTAAATTCCTTTAATCCGTCTATCGCTTTAAAAAGCTTTACTTCCACCTCTTCGTCGATGCTTCTGTTGAAATCCTTGTCTTTCTTTAAAGCTCTTCCAAGTCCGGGCGAACTCACTTCAAAGATGTAGGATTCGGCAATGAAATCCTGCTCATCCAAAATGTCGTTCATTCTTCTGCTCACGATCTCGCATTCGTCAACCGTGATGCCGCCTTCTTTATCCACATAAACTCTGAGATAATCGGTTCCGGCTTCTTTAACAAATTCCACATCCACAAGTTCAAAATTCAATTCCTCGCAAATAGGAGCCGCGATCTTTTCTGTCTTTGCAACATATTCGTCTTTTTTTGACATTGGTTTCTCCTGTCTTAATTCCTTTGCAAAAGTAAAGAGTGGATTCGCATCCACTCTTAACTAGTCATATATCGTAATAATTTATAGCATCTAACCCTTTAATTGTCAAGGGTTTAGCCCGAAAAAGTCTAAAAAAGCTGTAAATCGGAGCCAATTTATCCGATCTGAGCATTCATGATCTCTTTAGCTTTTTCTATTGCTGCAGGAATACCTTCAGGGTTCTTGCCGCCTGCCTGAGCCATATTGGGACGTCCGCCGCCGCCTCCTCCCAAAAGTCCGGCAACTTCACGGATAAGATTACCGCAGTGAGCTCCTTTGGCAACAGCATCGTCTGTAGCCATGGAAACAATAGCAACCTTGCCCTCGACGTTACTTAAAAGAACGATAAACGCACTTCCGAGCTTTGCTTTCATGTCATCTCCGAGGGTTTTAAGTGCATTTCCGTCGGAATCGGCAATCTCTGCAACCAGGATCTTAACGCCGTTCTTTTCGATCACATCGGAATAAACATCTGATGCCGAATTTGAAGCGATTTTAGCTTTAAGCTTTTCGTTCTCGCTCTTTAATGACTTGATCTCATCAAGCATAGTCTCGATCTTCTTTGCAAGATTACCCGGCTCACACTTGGCAGCCTTAACAGCTTCAAGCATTTCTTTTTCTGCATTTCTGTAATAGTCGAGTACTCCTTCTCCGGTTAAAGCTTCGATTCTTCTGGTGCCGGCAGCGATGCCTGACTCGGAAACAATCTTAAAGCTGCCGATAACTCCGGTGTTGTCCGCATGAGTACCTCCGCAGAATTCTATGGACCAATCGCCCATATTAACGACTCTTACTGTTGCTCCGTACTTTTCATTAAACAAATGCTTTGCGCCTGTCTTTTCTGCTTCGGCAATAGGCATTTCTTTTGTAACAATGGCAATATTCTCACGGATCTTTTCGTTAACAATGTCCTCAACTCTTTTGATCTCATCATCTGTCATTGCAGAGAAATGAGAAAAATCGAAACGAAGTCTGTCCTCATTTACAAGAGATCCCTTCTGCTCCACGTGAGTTCCGAGAACCTGTCGAAGAGCTTCCTGAAGTAGATGTGTTGCGGAATGGTTCTTACAGGTTGCACTTCTTTGATTCTTGTCAACCGAAAGAGTCACTTCGTTGCCGACACTGAAAGATCCGCTTTCAACGATACCTACATGGCCGATTTTTCCGCCCTTAAGCTTTATCACATCGCTTACAGCAAAACTGCTGCTTTCGCCAAAAGTAATATATCCGGTGTCAGCTTCCTGACCACCCATGGTTGCGTAGAAAGGAGTTTCGTCAACAATGATGGTTCCCACCTGACCTTCGGTCAATGTATCGGTAATCTCGGTCTCTGTAGTGAGAACAGTTATCTTTGAGTTATATTCAAGGTTATCATATCCGACAAAGGATGAAGTCACAGCAGGATCTATAAGATCGTAAACAGTAGCATCAGCACCCATATAGGAAGCATTTGCGCCTTTATTCTTTCTGTCTGTCCTTGCCGCAGCCTTCTGCTTTTCCATGCAGATTTTGAAGCCTTCTTTATCATATGTCATTCCCTTGTCCGAAAGTATCTCTTCTGTAAGATCGGTAGGGAATCCGTATGTATCGTAAAGTTTAAATACATCCTCTCCGGAAAGGATCTTTGAGCCTGCTTTAGAGCATTTCTCTTCCATCTCCGAAAGAATGGAAAGTCCTTTATCTATGGTCTTGTTAAAGGTCTCTTCCTCATTGGTGATGACCTTTAAGATAAAATCTTTCTTCTCTTCAAGCTCAGGATAGCCATCCTTTGATTCATTGATCACTACCTGACAAAGCTTGGCAAGGAAAAGTCCGTCAATACCCAAAAGTCTTCCGTGACGAGCCGCACGACGAAGAAGTCTTCTTAATACATATCCTCTGCCGCCGTTAGAAGGCGTGATTCCGTCCGAAGTCATAAATGTAACCGAACGAATATGATCGGTGATAAGACGAATAGAAACATCCTTGGAAGGATCCGATTCATATTCCGTATTTGCAAGACGACATACAGCATCTCTGATGGCCTTCATGGTATCAATATCGAAAACTGTATCAACATCCTGAACAACAACGGCGAGACGTTCAAGTCCCATACCTGTATCTATGTTTTTCTGCTTTAACTCGGTGTAATTACCTTTACCGTCGTTTTCAAACTGAGTGAATACGTTGTTCCATACTTCCATGAATCGGTCGCAATCGCAACCCACCTTACAGTCAGGCTTACCACAACCGTATTTTAAACCTCTGTCGTAATAGATCTCGGAACAAGGGCCGCAAGGTCCTGCGCCATGCTCCCAGAAGTTGTCGCATTCTTTTGTAACGGGATCGCGATAAAACCTTGTGATCTTTTCGGCAGGAATTCCTATTTCCTTATTCCAGATTTCAAATGCCTCATCATCCTCACCATAGATAGAAGGATACAATCTGTCAGCCTCAAGTCCGACAACCTGAGTAAGGAATTCCCAGCTCCAATGGATGGCTTCTCTCTTAAAATAATCTCCGAAAGAGAAATTTCCGAGCATTTCAAAAAATGTAAGGTGACGTGCGGTATGACCAACATTCTCTATATCACCTGTTCTGATACACTTTTGGCAAGTACATACACGATTTCTCGGAGGAATCTCCTGTCCTGTGAAATAAGGTTTCATAGGCGCCATGCCAGCATTGATGAGCAACAGCGATTTATCATTTTGAGGCACAAGTGAAAAGCTGTTAAGCTTTAAGTGTCCTTTTGTTTCAAAAAAATCAAGATAGGATTTTCGGAGTTCGTTTACTCCCATTTTTTTGACCATTTTATCCTCCAAACCTGGGCAACCGATAATACACCCTTGTGTTATGCCCATTCGAATTTAACTTATTGATTATAGTTATTAGGCAATTAAAAGTCAATAACAAAAAAAATCGAAACCTCAGTTTCGATCATTTTGGGTTGGGCTGTTAAATTAACAGTAAGCAGCTCGTATCGGAATCGAACCGGTGATTTCGCCGTGAGAGGGCGACGTCTTAGCCTCTTGACCAACGAGCCGTGTGCCACTAATATACACTAGGAACACAAAAAAATCAAGTATAACTTTAAGCTTTTTTAAAGTAATTTTTCAGAATATTCACCCCATATCAAACAAATCCATAAGACTTATTTGATCGGATTCGGGAATTTCTCCGAGAAGTCCCAGTCTGGCCATTGTATCGACTGCACTTTGCGGAGCTTTTGTTCTTTCCTTAAAATTCTCTTTTGACGTAAAAGGACCACCCTTACATCCTTCAAACATAAGATCGGAAGCTTTTTCTCCCAGTCCCTGGATCGAATCGAAAGATGGCATTACTTTTCCGTCTATAACCTGAAACGCATGCGCTTTTGCCCTGAAAATGTCGATAGGCATAAAATCGTACCCACGTGCATACATTTCCAGAACACTCTTCATGTTCATGTAAGTCGTTTCATCTTTTGCCTTTGCGGTGTGATTGTCGATTGCGGCTTTTATCTCGTTCATGTTTTTAATGAGTTTATCTTTTCCGAGACACATAAGCTCGTAATCAAATGCCGCCGCACGAATGCCGAAATATGCGGCATAATACTCAAGCGGATAATAAACCTTAAACCAGGCAACACGGAAAGCCATCATGATGTATGCAGCCGCATGAGCTTTAGGGAACATGTATTGGATCTTCTTGCAAGACCAGATATACCAGTCAGGCACATCGTGTTCTTTCATTTCAGCTTCCCATTCTTCAGTGAGTCCTCTTCCCTTTCTTACACTTTCCATTATCTTAAATGCATGTCCGGGTTCAAGGCCTTTATTGATCAGATAAAGCATAATGTCGTCACGGGTACATATGGCTTGCTTAAGATTACAGGTTCCGTTGGCGATGAGTACCTGAGCATTGTTTGCATATACATCCGTACCGTGTGAAAGTCCCGAAATCCTGACCATGTCGGAAAAGCAGTCGGGTTTTGTTTCACGAAGCATGTTCATGGCATTGTCGGTACCGAGCTCGGGAAGTCCCAAGGATCCCATGTCTATTCCGTTCAGATCAGCCGGCGTAATGCCCAAGGCTTCCGTTCCGTGGAAAAGCGAAATAACCTTCGGATCATCCATGGGAATCGTCTTTGCGTCAACTCCCGTAAGTTCCTCCAGACGTTTGATCATCGTGGGATCATCGTGTCCGAGGATATCAAGTTTCAACAGATTGTGGTCTATGGAATGATACTCAAAGTGTGTGGTAACGATGTTGGTGGTCATGTCATTGGCAGGATGCTGCACAGGAGTAAAAGTGTCAATGTCTTCTCCCACGGGAAGAACAACAATACCTCCCGGATGCTGTCCCGTTGCGCGACGAACGCCTACACAACCGGCAGAAACTCTTTCAAGCTCAGCTCTTCTGTGAGTGATACCATGCTCTTCATCGTATTTTAAGGCATATCCGTAAGCCGTCTTTTCAGCCACCGTACCTACGGTTCCCGCTTTAAATGTCTGTCCTTTTCCGAAAATAACTTCGGTATAATCATGAGCTTTGGATTGATATTCTCCCGAAAAGTTCAGGTCGATATCAGGCTCCTTGTCGCAGTTAAATCCCAGGAAAGTCTCAAAAGGGATGTCGCATCCGTCCTTTACAAGAGGTTCACCGCATACGGGGCACACTTTGTCAGGCATATCAAATCCGCATATAGCTTCTCTTTGATATTTCTTAACATCTTCCGAATCAAAATCGGAATAATGACATTTCTTGCAATAATAATGCGCAGGTAATGGATTGATCTCCGTAATTCCGGCCATGGTTGCCACAAAAGAAGACCCTACAGAACCTCTGGAACCAACCAGATAACCGTCCTCATTGGATTTCCATACAAGTTTTTGCGCAATGATGTACATAACGGAGTATCCGTTTTTAATAATGGAAGTAAGCTCTTTTTCAAGTCTTGTCTCCACTTGAACGGGCAGCTTTTCTCCATACATTGAATGAGCCTTGTCATGACAGATCTTAGTAAGCATCTCTTCCGAATTTTCAATGATTGGAGGACATTTGTCCGGACGGACAGGTTCTATCCTTTCGATCATGTCATAGATCTTCATCGGATTATCGATAACGACCTCATGGCATTTTTTAAGGCCCAGATAATCAAATTCCGCCAGCATTTCTTCCGTGGTTCTGAAATAAAGAGGCGGCTGATTTTCTGCGTCCTTGAAGCCCTTGGAATAAGTGATCAGTCTTCTGTAAACCTCATCCTCGGGATTAAGGAAATGACAGTCACAGGTAGCGCAAACAGGCTTATTGTATATTTCGCCAAGCTTCACGATCTTTTCGTTAAGAGCTTTCAGATCTTCATCCGAAGTAATGTTAGAATGTTTTTCATCCTCAATAAGGAATCTGTTATTACCCAAAGGCTGGATCTCAAAATAATCATAAAAATCACAAAGGCTGTCGATCTCATCCTGAGCCGCATCCTCCAATACCGCTCTGAAAAGTTCTCCCGCTTCGCAGGCGGATCCTATGATCAGTCCTTCTCTGTGTGAAGCCAGCATACTCTTCGGCACTTTCGGAAATCTCTTGA
>JAILNG010000222.1 GCA_024691875.1 Lachnospiraceae bacterium
TCCTCACGGATGGCTGATGCCACCTCAGAATAGAAAGGTGTAAGGACTTCCGTTTCAAAAGCCGCCGTTATGGGAACTATGGCTGAGATCAGTTCTCCGATCTTTTCTTCGTCGTCCAGTGCTGCCATTCCGCCTTCTCCCGCTATGTTCGTGATGATCTCGAAGATCTTCGCGCCGTCGCTTCCCGGAAAAGGCTCGTTCATAAGGTCATAGCCTATGACATAGGGATTCTTTGCGTATCTCTTTGCTATGAATTTCCAAAGTTCTCTGTAATGATCCCTGATCCCCACTCCGTCGGGAGCGGGCGTATTCTTCCAAAAGTTATCAAAAGCATGCTGAACGGCGGCACTTAAAAGATAGGATTCGCTCCAGAGCCCCGTCCTTATGTGCTCTTCATCATCCGTCACCGTGGCCCATTCGGGAGCTCCGTCTTCAAACACGACTCCGTAGAGATCCTGATGCATATCAAGAAATACAGGGATTCCTTCCGCCGCTGCCATGTCTATGATCCTGTCAAGCTTTTTAAAGTACTCTTCATCGTACTTTCCCGGCTCAGGCTCCGCTCCGTCCCAGATCACACCGAGACGGATCAGGTTAAATCCGTTCTCTTTCAGAAACCTGAAATCTTCCGAAGTGTAATTTCCTATGTAACCCTTCGCCTTTTCCTTGCACACCATGTTTATCCCGTGTGCGGTAAACTGCTGCCCGTTGTCGTAAACAAAGCCTTTGTTTTTTATCTGTATCTTTTTATTCATCATTCCACCTTTTCAAGTGCTTCGCTTTCACCGTACTCTTCGGCCTTTCCTCTTGCCTTCACGTTAAAATCGGAGATCTTCTTTTCAAGCTCGCGCCCTATGGGGAAGAAGATCAGCGGGATAAAGCCCACTACGCACAGTAACGCCGGAACAAGTCCCGCACCGACTCTGATGCCCCATATCGCACGTTCCGTCTGCTCCGCAAGCGTTCCGTCGTATCCGTAATAGCTTATGATGGTTGCAAACGCCGATTCCTGAAAAGCCGTAAGGATGGTTGTAAGAAGAGCAAAAAGCCCTCCGTAAAGTCCTGTCTTTCTTGTGCCCGTCCGCATCTCGTCGTAATCGATCAAAGCTCCGTTCATTACGACTCCCGATGTCTGGATGACATTAAGGGCAAAAATGATCAGGATGTAGCTGATAACGGCCTGCCAGCCGGAATTAATGATCACAAGACTTCCAAGTCCGAGAACCGCAGGGACCATGGCGATCATGGTTATTGTCTTCGCACCGTATTTCTTTATCTGTTTTCCTGCCCAGGGTAAAAGTGCAAGCATTACCAGCCCGGGTATCGTATCCGCCACTGCAGCAAAAGTTCCGGAAGTTTTAAGCACCTTGTCCATCATGTAGAGGAAAGGATTGTAGTACGCAGCTATTGCTCCTCTGGCGATGACAAAGAAAAGAAGATAGGTCAAAAACGGTTTTGAAAAAACAATCTCCCTGACATCACTCCAGATGTCCTTAAGATTCTTGTGTTCGGGAGCAACAGCCGTCTCGTAGAGCTTTTCGTTGTCCTTTAAAGGCGCAAGCGCAAGAAAATACATTCCCGCATTGACCAGCACAACAAGCGTGAAGATCGGGATGATCAGCGCCCGGTTTCCACCTCCCACCAGCAAAAACGTCGGAATGATCGTTGTCACAAAACCCACAACATTTCCGAGGTACGTTCTTATGATCTCGACATCCACTCTCTCTTCCTTGTCGGGTGCGGCAAGCAGGAAGTAGGAATTATAGGAAACTGAGTAAACAGTGTATCCCGTGTCGTAGATAAACAATTCAAAAAGCAGCACACCGAAGATCAGCCACTGGTTCCAGGACGGGGACGACAGAAGCATAAAGAAAAAAGCAAGAAGCATTGCAGGTGCCGTAACGCGCATGAGATAGACGTATTTTCCTCTTTTTTTGTTAAAGGGCATCTTGTCGATATAGGCCCCCAAAAGAGGATCGTTGATCGCGTTCCAGACACTGTAGATCAGATAGATCAATCCGTAAAACTTTGCATCCAGTCCGATTATGTCCGTGTAAAATTTCATCAAAACGTTGTGTATTACAATCTGCCCCATAACGGAAGCAGGTCCCGGAAGAGCGATGAACAGCTTCTCCCTGAAGGAAAGGGCGCCCTGCGGCGAGCGCCCCCTTGTGAAGATAAAACCAAGCTTTTGGCTGAATCTCTGTTTTGTTCCCATAAAGCCTCCCAATTATTATTTTCCCCAAAAATACCTATTGCATATTTTGATTATAAACCTTAAAGTTACTTTAAGGTCAATAGTTTATTTTTGAAAAATAAAATGCAGGCGCTTCGCCACATTTTATCAAAGGAGAACACATGAAAGAATTCTACACCATCGGAGAAATCTGCAAAATATTTAACATCCCGGCTTCAACATTACGATACTACGACAGCATTAACCTCCTTTCTCCCCGGAAATCCGGTGAAAACGGCTATCGCTACTATTCAAAGACCCAATTTGAGATCATCTCCATGATAGGCTTCATGCGTTCCCTGGGCACTCCGATACAGCATCTGAAAAAAATTCTGTCTGAAGGGGATCCGGAAGGCATATGCCTTGAGCTTCGGAACAATAAACAGGAAATTGAAAGCAGGATCGCGGAATTAAAAACATTAAAGAAAAAGGTTGACCTGTATGAGAAAAATATTGCGAAAACATGTTTTTCCGATGAAGTAACCCTTGAAAACCTGCCTGACATGTACATGATGTCAAAGCCTTTCGGAGATAAGGACGAGCTGGATGCGGATGAGATCATAAGTGCGACACGAAGTTCCGAAAGCTGGGCGGACACTGCGGGGATCATCTCTACGATCAGCGTTCGCGATCTTCTTAACGGAAACTTTCACTCTTACGAGAGATACGGCTACATTTCCGAGATGCCATATCCCGTTAAAAACAAGTACACGGAGGTTCTGCCCGGCGGCCTTTTTGCCTGCGGGAACATGCTGGTCAAAACCGTGGAACATTTTGAAGCAGATGCCGCATACAGGCGGATCATGGATTTCATCAAAGCCCGGGGCCTCACTCCTGCCGGTCCCGCAATAGAGCGAAACGTTCTGGACATCTACAGTGACAAGCCTATGGAGCCCACCATGTACTTCAGGATCTACATCCCGGTGAAATAGTTTTTGACCCTTTGGGGACAGGAGGAATGATGGTGTGACATTTCCGACAGGAGGAATGCTTGCCGAAGGCAATTATAATGCATTCCGACGTTTGGTCAGGTCATCGAAGATGGCGTGACACTTCCGACGGGAGGAATGCTTGCCGAAGGCAATTATAATGCATTCCGACGTTTGGTCAGGTCATCGAAGATGGCGTGACACTTCCGACGGGGTCAGAGGTTCATTTTTTGCTTCTTGACAAAAAGTGTTTTTGGGCGTATCCTATCCACCGCTACATTGAGTGTTAATTCCTTCCCACTCAACACGGTCAGTAGTCAACAATTTGGCCTTAAACCCTAAAGGAGATTAAAATGCAGAAAAAGATCACTTTTATCACCCAGGCAGGCATTATCGCCGCCCTCTATGTTGTCCTCACAATGTTTGTGCAGACAGTTAATCTTGCAAGCGGAGCCATTCAATTCCGCGTTTCCGAAGCCCTTTGCGTACTTCCGTTTTTCACACCCGCAGGAATTCCCGGTGTTGTTATCGGATGCTTTTTAAGTAATGTACTTTTGGCCGCGCCTCTTCCAGACGTTATCTTCGGTACACTTGCAACCGCTATCGGAGCTGTACTTTCCTATCTTTTGAGAAAGAACAGATTCCTTGTCACACTTCCCCCTGTTTTTGCAAATGCGCTCATCATCCCATTCGTGCTGAAATTCGCTTATCACCTTGATGATGCCATCTGGTTCATGATGCTCACTGTCGGCGCGGGAGAAGCCCTTGCATGCATAGGCGTGGGATCCCTTTTGATCACCGCGCTCATGCCCGTAAGAAAGCTTGTTTTCGGAGATGTGTTCAATAAAAACACAGACGCAGCCTGAAATTTAGGCGGAAGGATAAAGAAATATTAAGGGATCGCTTGACCGGCGGTCTCTTTTTTTATTATTTACCACTCTATTCGCGTTTTTCTCCTCCTCCGTGGTATTTTCCTGCCCTCGTCAGTGTCAAAGTTTCCAAATTTACCACTCTATTCGCACTTTTCTCTTTCTCCGTGGTATTTTCCCGCCCTCGTCAGTGTCAAAGTTTCCATATTTACCACTCTATTCGCGCTTTTCTCCTCCTCCGTGGTATTTTCCCGCCCTCGCCTGTGTCAAAGCTTCCAAATTTACCACTCCATTCGGGCTTTTCTCTTTCTCCGTGGTATTTTCCTGCCCTCGTCTGTGTCAAAGCTTCCAAATTTACCACTCTGTTCGCGCTTTTCTCCTCCTCCGTGGTATTATCCACAAAAGTGGCTATCTACACTTGACAAACCCGCAAAAAAGGTTATACTTGTTCACCGACAAGGCATGGTGCCTTGATCTCAAACAATATTGCATATGTGCTAGGGGCGCTGACGCTGAGAGACGG
>JAILNG010000229.1 GCA_024691875.1 Lachnospiraceae bacterium
TTCCTTAAGCACTTCCATGACCGGCTTGGTTTCAGACAAAGCTTCGTAGATCTTTTCGGGAGTATCCGCTTCCCATCTTGCCTTTTCAGCCTTCTGAATTTCCTTTGCACGACCGACGTACTTGGGATCCTTTCTTGAAAGTGTAAACTCAGCAAGTCCCAAAGGATTCGATCTGAATGATGAAGTCTCTCCGGAAGGGATCAATTCATCCGTTGTTGTAACGGGATCGTTAATGACGGAAGCGACACGAAGTACCATATTTTCTTCAAGACTGCACATCTTGGGCCAGTCAACGATACCCGGTCCAAATTTAACCTCAACTGTCGGATCCGCTTTTCCCCATCCGTTGTACACACGATTCTCATAAATAGCGGAATCAAAATGGTAAACAGGCTTGGAGAAGTTCCCTTCAAAGCTTTCGGCGCTGGTAAGGAAGCCCTTGTTTGCAGCAGTTGCGGCAATTGAACGTGCATCCATGAGAGCAACCGAAGCGATCTGTCCGTTGGTAACCTTACTTCCTTCACGGTTAGGGAAGTTTCTTGTTGAATGGCGAATAGAGAAGCCATTATTTGCGGGAACGTCACCTGCTCCGAAGCAAGGCCCGCAAAATGCTGTACGGATCGTAGCACCTGTTTCCATAAGCTTTGCGATGATACCGTTCTTTACAAGCTCCATCATTATGGGCTGTGAAGCGGGATAGACGCTTAACGAAAACTCGTCGTTTCCGATGTATTTGCCGTCAAGGATGTCAGCTGCTGCGCAGATGTTCTCAAAACCGCCTCCGGCACACCCTGCGATAACACCCTGATCTACATAGATCCTGCCGTCCTTGATCTTATCTGTCAAAGTAAATTTTATTTTATTGTTGTCAAGAGAAACAGCAGCTCTCTTTTCAACTTCTCTTAAAATGTCCCCGGGATTTGCGTTAACTTCATCAATGGTGTAAGTGTTGCTGGGATGGAAAGGCATAGCGATCATAGGCTTGATCTCCGAAAGATCAATGTCGATGAGGCCGTCATAGTAAACCACTTCAGGAAGCTGCATTTCTTTAAAGCTCTGAGGACGCTTATGGAGTTCATAGAAGTCCTTAACCCTGCTGTCTGTGATCCATACGGAAGAAAGGCAGGTCGTTTCGGTTGTCATTACATCGACGCCGATCCTTTCGTCAACGGTAAGAGAATTGACCCCGTCTCCGAAAAATTCCATAACCTTATTGTTTACATAACCGTTAGCAAATACTTTTCCGATAATTGCCAAGGCGACATCCTGAGGTCCTACTCCTTTTCTGAGTTTACCGGTCATATGTACGCCTACTACCTTGGGAAGGTTGATGTCATAAGTCTTGTCAAGTAACTGTTTAACAAGCTCAGGGCCGCCTTCGCCGATCGCCATTGTTCCAAGTGCACCGTAACGTGTGTGCGAATCGGAACCAAGGATCATCTTACCGCTTTCTGCAAGCATTTCTCTCGCAAACTGATGAATAACAGCCTGATGAGGGGGAACATAAATCCCGCCGTACTTTTTTGCACAGGAAAGTCCGAACATGTGATCGTCTTCATTGATCGTTCCGCCTACTGCACACAAGGAATTGTGGCAGTTTGTCAAAACGTAAGGTACAGGGAATTTCTCAAGTCCGCTGGCACGCGCTGTCTGAATGATACCAACGAATGTGATGTCATGAGAAGTAAGCTTATCGAACTTGATCTTAAGCTTTTCCATGTTGTCAGATGTATTATGATTCTTTAAAATGTTATAGCTTAACGTGTTCTTTTTTACTTCTTCCTTATCGGGAACAGCATTTGTGTATTTCGAATAAAGCTGTCCGATTTCCTCTTCCGCAACCACGTTATTGCCGCCAAAAACATATGCTCCGTTTTTAAAAAGATTGATCACTGTCTGCCTCCTAAATTTTCTAAACCTATGTTTTAAGATTATATATGATTTTCAGAGAAAATCAACACAAATTTTAACGTGGTAACGTAATACCGATAAAAGGTGTCATCATTTTTGAACACTCCTGTCCTACATAACAAAAAACGGCTGCTTTTCACGCAGCCGAAAATAAACGATTTAGTTTTTAAACATAAAGCAAAGCAAAACTTCATAATTTTCGTAGATCAGCGGTACTTTAAACATCGTACTGTCAGGTGATTCGATAGTTGTTGTTCCCGTAATGATGGTCGGGGGTGTAATGTCGATCATAACATTGTTATTTGAAAGAATGGTCGCCGCATTACCCATTACCATGTTTCCAAGCTCGGAAATGGCACTTCTTGCCATATCGTCGAATTCATTTACGGGCATTCCCATCATCATCTTTGATGCAATCTTTTTTGCAATTTCAATGTCCATAACGAAACATGCTTGTCCGCAAAGTTCTCCGGTAATACCGAGCATGATAAGCATCGGATTTCCATCAAGCTTAAAGTCTGTCTTCTCAATTTTCCCGAATTTTATATCGACCATGCAGACCTGTTGCATAACCTGCTTGGCAGATATAAGGAAAGGGTTGATTTGTTCCGCTCTGATTGCTGCCATAATTTCCTCCGAAGATTTGTCGTCTCTTTAAGTTCAATAAAGATAAAATAACAAATCTGATTAAAAAAATCAATTTATTAAGTATAAATTTATAAATTTACCCTATTAACAGATTTTTCCGTTTTGTCGGATTATCTTGTAAACATAAACATACCGACTCCTGCCGCGATAGTAATATTAAGTGAATCAACCTCGTCGGACTGCGGAATAATGATGCTTTTCCCCTCGTTCAAAAACTCATTCGGTAAGCCTGTGGCTTCGTTACCGAAGACAAGCGAATATAAAGGTCCGTGTTTACAATTTTCCACATTCAGGTTGCTTGTGGCATTCAACATGAAACAAAAGATCTCATGTTTCGGAAATTCCTTTTTATAAACATCAAAATTATCGAAGTATTTGATGTTCATACGAAATTCCGCTCCCATCGAAGCCCGTACCGTTTTGGGATTAAACACGTCTGCTCCCGGTGCTATAATGGCCATATCTTTAATTCCGAAAGCTACAGCCGTTCTCATTATCGTACCCAGATTTCCCATATTGCCGGGATTCACCAGAACGATATGAGGCTTTTCCTTTGATAAGACTCCGGAAAACTTGTCAAAAACAGCGATCACAAAGCAATTTTCTTTATCTGAAAGTTTCCCGATCAGTTTATCGTTGGAAACGATCGGAATATTGTGTTTGCAAGCTGTCTCTTCAATGAATTCGCGATCCGTAAAAGTCGAATGGATTATTATCTCTTTTACGATCTCCGGTCTTGTCTTTAAGAGCTCGATCGTAGGAAAAGCTCCGAGAGTATAGGAATATTCGCTGTCCTTTTTATAGGTTTTGACTTCCATAAATTATACCTCTTAAAGTACAACAAAAATCTGATTTTTTAGCTCCGATCACTTCTTAAAAGAAATGCCCCGAACAACCAAAGCTCGGGGCACAATTTTTTTAATACAGTAACAAGCCTACGAATTAACAACCCATCTGCTTTGCAACTTCTTCTGCGAAATTCTCGCTCTTCTTCTCGAGTCCTTCGCCTGTCTCGTAACGAACAAATCTCTTGATGGCAAGAGTCATGTTGTTAGCCTTTGCAACAGATGCTACGTACTGGCCAACGGACTGCTTTCCGTCTTCTGCCTTTACATAAACCTGGTCATTCAGACAGATCTCAGCCATTTCCTTCTTGATACGGCCTGCGATCATTCCTTCGATAACCTTCTCAGGTTTGCTTGCTTCCTTGGGATCATTCTTGATCTGCTCAAGAAGAACCTTCTTCTCGTTTGCAAGGAAGTCCTGATCAACTTCGTTCTGAGAAACATACTTGGGGCTCATTGCGCAGATCTGCATTGCTACGTTTCTTGCGCACTCACGAGCTGCATCGTTACGCTCGGAAGCTGTCATCTCAACAAGGATAGCCTTGCTGCCGCCCTGGTGAATGTAGCTCTCAACGAAACCGTTTTCAGCATTGAGCTTCTCGAAACGACGGATCTTTAAATTCTCTCCGATAACTGCGATCTGTGCAGCAAGTGCTTCATTAACAGTCTTGGAACTGTCATCGATCCACTTCTCTGCAAGGAAAGCGTCGATGTCAGCAGCCGATGTCTGAGCTGCCTGAGCAGCAACTCTGGCAACATAGGAAGTGAACTTCTCGTTCTTTGCAACGAAGTCTGTCTCAGAGTTAACTTCAACAACGGAAGCGCTCTTTCCGTCTGCGGAAACGTCTACTGCACAAACGCCTTCAGCTGCAATTCTGTTAGCCTTCTTAGCTGCCTTTGCAAGTCCCTTTTCTCTGAGGACTTCTACTGCTTTATCGATGTCGCCGTTTGTTTCTGCAAGAGCCTTCTTGCAATCCATCATTCCGGCACCTGTCATCTCTCTTAAGTCTTTTACCATGCTTGCTGTAACTTCTGCCATTGTATTATCTCCTTCCCTTTTATACGAATTGATTAAGCTTCCTGAGCAGCTTCTTCTGTCTCAGCGGGAACTTCGGGAACGAACTCTTCGCCCTGGTTAGCTTCGATAACAGCATCAGCCATCTTGGAAACGATAAGCTTTACGGCACGAATTGCATCATCGTTACCGGGAATTACGTAGTCAAGTTCTTCAGGATCACAGTTTGTATCTGCGATTCCGATAAGGGGAATGTTGAGTGCATGAGCTTCCTGTACGCAGATCTTTTCCTTCTTGGGATCTACAACAAAGATAGCATCGGGAAGAGTCTTCATGTTCTTGATACCACCAAGGTTCTTCTGGAGCTTATCCCATTCCTTCTTGAGGTTGATAACTTCCTTCTTGGGAAGAACATCGAATGTTCCGTCTTCGCTCATCTTCTCAATAGCCTTGAGACGGATGATTCTGGACTGGATAGTCTTAAAGTTTGTGAGCATACCGCCGAGCCATCTCTCGTTTACGAAGAACATTCCGCAACGCTCTGCTTCGAATGCAACTGCATCCTGAGCCTGCTTCTTTGTTCCTACAAAGAGGATCTTGCCACCGTTAGCTGCGATGTTCTTAATAGCATCGTAAGCTTCGTCAACCTTACCAACTGACTTCTGAAGGTCGATGATGTGGATACCGTTTCTCTCGGTGTAGATGTACTCTGCCATCTTAGGGTTCCATCTTCTTGTCTGGTGTCCGAAATGTACACCTGCTTCAAGCAACTGCTTCATTGAAATAACGCTCATTTTATATTACCTCCGTTTGGTTTATACTTCCGCATACGTCTTATTTTAAGGACCGAACGGACAGATCCGCACCACGGTCTCTTATCTGTATGCGTGCTTTGTCGCAGGGCGTCACCTGCGCATGCTGAGTAAATATATCACAAACTTTTATTAAATGCAAGAAATTTTTGTAATAATAAAAACAATTCGTTTGATAGCCTGTTCATAAGGTTTTCAAACGAATCGTCATTCAACGGGAGATCCCGTAAGTACCGAAAGTATTTGATTGTAAGTCATATCACTTCTTAACACGAAGGTTCCGACCTGAAATTTACCTTCAAGTCCTTTATAGGCCGCATATTTGGATAAGGCATCGCCGTCTTTTACTATGCCTGCATTTACAACGAGACTGCAGACCTTGTAACTGGGCATTCCGTATTCAACGGTGATCTCAGCGATAATTACATCTTCTGTAGGCGGATAAGGAGTCGGTGTCGAAGTCACGGGGAAATTCGTCGGTCTCAAAGGCGCCGTGGGCGTCGGAGTGCTTGTAGCCGTAGGAAACGGCGTGGGCGTCACTGAAGGTGTTGCTGTCGCAAAAATGATCTGGCTTGGCTTCGGCGTTGATGTGGGAAGATTGATCTTTGTCGGTGTGGGTGTCGATGTCAAAGTCGGCGTAGGCGTTAAAGTCGGTGTTAAAGTGGGAACTTCGGTCTCAGTCGGCTTAGGTGTGGGCGTCGACGTCAGCATTGCCACTTCGGTAGGCTTCGGTGTTTCTGTCAGTTTTGCTTTGATCTCATCCATATTTATTGTTTGCGTAGGGGTTACCGAAACATCCGTCGCAAGAACATATCCGAGTTCCTTTGCCCTTTTAACAGCCTTTTCATCGGTCATTCGGTCATCGGCGTGCACAAGCATAAGAATAACGGTTGCGATGATTATTCCGAATCCGAGGCCCCGCATGTAATACTTCTTTTTTTCATTCATAGATTTAAGCCCCGTATAAGTCTATTACCAGTTTGACTTCACCCTGTCCGAGATTGAGCTCTTTGGAAATGTCCAATATGCTCTTTCCTGCCTTATGAAGCCTTAAGATCTCTTCGTTTTTATTATCAGACTGCATCAGTTCCGGAAGATTCATCTGACCGGTCGCTTCATCAGCCATAACAGCCGAAGATTTTCTGAAATCAGCTTTTTCTTTTTGTTCCTTTTGAGGATTCTTGGTTGCATTCACAAGAGGCTTCTTAATGTTTTCAAGGTTCTTTTGAGCTTGAGGATCGCTTTCCGCAAGCTTTGAATTCTTCTTAACGGCTGTATTCAACTGCCTGGTTATTCTGACAACTTCATTTACCGTATCTTTCATCCCTTGCTTTGAATTTTCCATTTCAGATAAGGTCTGCTTGATCTCATCATCCTTGGCATTCAGCATGTTGTACAAAAAGACCACGTGGTCATGATTCTCTTGAATCTTCTCGAGATTTGTCTCGGAAAATTCATTTATCGCCATGATCTTTTCATTGGAAATTTTGCTTAAAGCATCATCGGTATTCACTATGGCTTCTTCGGTCAAGGTCTCGATCCTTGACTTAACCATGTCATCAACCATGTTCTTCTTGGAATTCAGTTCATTCGTAAAAAAAGAATCGTCACCGCTGTCTTCCGTTTTGTTACCCGCGAAGATAACACTGGCTACCAGAATAACGATTCCAGTTATGATCAAAATAACGTCTACAACCATTATTTATCCCCTTTAAACAGTGATATCAAAGGTGCAACCAAGCATAGCTTTGAGTTGCTCTTCTTTCTTCTGTTCTTCTTCTTTTTTCTTCTTCTTTTCCTCTTCAAGTCGCTGATATTCGTTGCTTCCTTTTTCCTTGGCATCATGCCTGAAAGGAGTTTGCGACTTGTCCTCTGCTTTTCCCGCTCTGTTCAGCTGTTGTTCATGTTGCTGATTTTGAGTCAAAGCAATATTAGGCTGCTCAGATTCTTGTCTGTTCAGCTGACTCATCTTAAAGTTTGTAGCTTCCTGCGCTCTCGGCGCAACGACCAATGTTTCATAACTGATAGCCATAATGTTACCCCCATTCGAATTATCAGGCTAAGACAATGGAACAAATTCGTTAAAACAGATCAGAAGTATACATCAAGTTTTACATCACCGTTCTCTTTATAGAATCGGCAATAATTGGTTTCACCTTTAACATAATATACCGCATTCGAAATAATGATCTTACATCCGGGATGAATGACGCCCTGAGCTCTGACAGCACCACCGACGTAACTGTCGATGAGATTTTTGAGATCCTTCATTCTTGCATCGATCTCTTCGTTTCTCTGATTGATCTCTTCTCTTCTCTGGTTTGCATGCTTGAGCTGTAAAAGCTTGTCCGGAGGTAATTTCTCACCCAGCTTGATCCTCTTGATAAGGGCCTGAAGGCTGACCATGAGTTTCTCCATCTCATCGGCATTGGCAGCGATCTCATCATCAAGATTGTGATATTCCGTAATGATCGTAGGATCGATACCACATTCAAGAACTGTTGTTGCTCCCATGGAAGAACCGATGGTTCTTGCAGAGATCAACGTACCTGAGCGGATCACTCCTCCGCTGATAAAGCCCTTTTTGCCATCTGCGGTAACATCCCCTTTGGCAGTTACATTACTGTGCATGATACTGTCGGCGGTTACATAGCCGCCTGCATCTATCGTAGCGCTCTCAATAAACTTGGAAATTACATTTCCGCCCGCTTTGATCACGCCTTTTTCCATGCCTGAAATGCCTCGTTTAAGCACAATGTTTCCGCCGGCGCTTAAATAAGCACCTTCAACAACGCCTTCAACAATAATGTCGCCTTTTGCGGTAACCGTGTATCCGGTATTGACATTTCCTTTTACAACAACATCGCCTTCATAATCGATGTCTCCCGTGGAAGCATCCACATTCGCGGGAACTTCATAAGTATTCGAAACGAAGATCATGTCTCCTTCCAAAGATGCATGACCGTTGATCTCCGAATATGCTCTCAGACCGTCTTCGGAAAGCTTAATATTCTTTCCGACCTTAAGGATCCTGTTACGCACTTTAACCTGCTTTAACAGCTTACCGCAAACATCGATGCCCGGCTTTCCGAGATCTGCCGGCTTCAGTTCAGCCAAAAGCTGTCCCTGAGTAACGGGACTGATCATATCAAGATGATGGAAATCAACGCTTCCGTCTTCGTTCATCTTTGGCTTCATTGTAAGGTCTGTATTAAAGAAGTACTTGATCTCGGCTTCACTTCCTTCTACCTGTAAAGTAGCGGAAGCAAGAAGATATCTCTGAAGATAAACTCTGTTACCGAGGAAATTGTCGATCATATCATTATCAACACCGTATTTAACACCGGCTTTAACAAGTTCCTGAACGATTGATTCGTGTGTAAGAGTTTTTCCTCCTTCCATAGCAGGATAAAATCTTGCATATGCGGAAAATTTATCGGGACTGACCTCAACAATGGCTGTTTCATCAAGAGGCTTGATCTGTTCAGGAGTCAATTGCATTTCTCTGAGTCCTGTAACGGGCTTGGAAAGCAGCTCCGAAACCTGAGCTTTATCGTAGGGGTATTTCAACATCTTATCAAGATAAAGGATAACATCCGATGAAAGAATGTTTGAATTTCCGCCTTCGATAGCCGGATATAAAGTAAGATATGTTCCGCCTGATTTTAAATTCAGTCTGAAAAACGCATTTTTAGCCATTAGGTCCTCCCCAATAATACATTATTTTCATAAATCAGAAAAACAATTCGATATTAGCTCCGAGTTTAACTCTAAGCTTCTGAATGGCCTTTGTGTGAAGCTGTGAAACTCTTGATTCCGACACTTCCAATACCAAACTGATTTCTTTTAAAGTCATCTCCTCATAATAGTAAAGAAGGATGACCTGTTTTTCCTTATCGGTCAATTCTTCAAGTGCAGCAACGATCGCTGCTTTCATCGCTTCTTTATCCATAGCGGCGCCGGGCTCATAGCCTTCATAATTACCGCCTATGACATTCGAAATTCCTGCTTCGCTTCCTTCTTCCATGTATTCATCAAGCGAAACAAGACCTGAAGCTTTTGTCTGAGCCTGCCATCTGTCAAGCTCATCCGTTGAGATCTCCAAAGCATTGGCAATCTCATCATCTGTCGCAGGTCTTCCTTTTTCATTTTCAATCTTTGAATATGCCGCATCTATCTGCTTCTGCTTCTGGCGCACACTTCTGGGCAACCAGTCCATTTTACGGATCTGATCGAGAATAGCACCTCTGATACGAAGTGAAGCATAGGTCTCAAACTTGACTCCTTTGCCGTAATCGAATTTATCGATGGCATCGATCAAGCCAAATGTACCGTAGCTTACAAGATCGTCATACTCAACCGCGTAGCCTAAATATATGCTTAATTTACCCGCAACGATCTTTACCAGATTGGCATATGATAATATTAACTTTTCACGTAAGGCCTGTGAAGGAGTCTTGGAATACTCGCTCCACAATTTTTCCTTATCTTCGGTTCCCATATGCTTTTACCCAATAATTATTTTTCTTCTGTCTCCTCTGCAGCCTCTTCTGTATCTTCCTCTTCCTCTTCGGCCGCTTCGGCTTTCTCTTCTTTAAGTTTCTCTTCTCTTTCCTGAGCTTCCAAGGCTTCCTTCTGCTGTTTCTTCAGCTCTTTAGCCCGAGCCTCAGCCTCTGTATTTATTTTAGTGATTATTCGGTTAATAATCAAGCCTATTATGTAAAAAATTAATAACGTTGCCGCAACATACAATAATGATGTAACCAGCGGAATGTCATTGATAAGACAGGTAAATGCAATTACGGTACCTGCAAACAGCATGATTATTATGGCAAGCCTTTTTTCTTTCATCTTCTGTCACCCCTAAATAGTATAAGGCTGTACTCCTACGGATTTGATCAAAAGATCCCCGTTTTCGGGATAGAACTCGATCGTACGACCTAAATGTCCTCCGGTATCCTGAGCCTTAATGGGAATCTTAAGTTCATTAAGCTTTTTGATAACACCTTCGGCATTACGCTCGCCGACCTTCAGCATCTCATTGTCTGTCTTGAAAGCGAACATTTGAGCTCCGCCCGCGATCTTTGCGATCAAACGGCTTTTGGAAGCTCCGGCCGCTATAACCTGATCAAAGAGAGCCTGAACACCGGTGTCAGCAAACTTTGCGATGTTTTCGTTATTTCTTATTTTCGTACTGTCCGGCAGCATAACATGAACCATCCCGCTAACTTTTGAAACGGGATCGTAAAGAACACATCCGATACAGGAACCGAGTCCCAATGTTGTTATACTGTCCGGTGGGAGGCACACCGCTAAATCGGCCATGCCAATTTTTATCATTTTCCCCATACGCGCTCCATCTCTGATTTTATAAGCCTAAGGACGTCATAATCTTTGAATAGGAATCCATGGTCGGTATCAAAAGGAAATATCCGTTGAGCTCCTGAGTCTCATCCAGGTCAAATTCCGTTTCGATCATTACGGCCTTATCACCAAGCTTACCAAACTCAATAGCAGGTACCGAAAGTATCGCGGCAGCCATATCGATTGAAAGGTAAGGAACGCTGGCGTTAATTTTCAATTTCGTAAGATCTGAAAGCGATGACAGGTAAGCTCCGGTAATTATGTTACCGATCTCCTGTAACGCTGACATGTGCATATCATTTAAATTCTCATCTTCTTTAAGATCACTGAACATGAGCTTTCTAAGCAATACGTAAGTTGACGGAAGATCCATGATGAACATCATCATTCCTTCCACATCATCGGAAAGCTGAAGAAGAATTCCGATAACCAGCTTCTCTTCGCCTCCCACCATCTGAACCAGATAGTTGAAATCACAAACAACAGCTTGCGGTACCTTGATGTCTATCTTCATATCAAGCATCTTGGCAAGCGCAGTTGCCGCATGGCCGGAACCTATATTGCCTATTTCCCTTAAAACATCAAATTGCATGTCACTGAGCATTTGTTCTTCCGCCATAATATCCTCCGTTAAAAATAACCTCAAAAACTTCCTCTTAAATACAACAATAGGGCCTCTGCTGATTTGAGACCTTATATGCAAATTCCCCAAGGGACCTTTTAACAAGCAATCGGTAAAGCGGACTTTAAATCCGCTTTACCATATGCTTTCAGAATCAATGTCCCAATGATTCGGTTTTTATTCTTCTTCCTCTTTGTCCTGGATAACTTCCATGATGTTGAGGATGGAAACCAATTCGTCTCCGTTTTTGCCGACGCCTGTAAGGAAATTGGTCTTATCATCGTCAGCACCCTTTGCGCTGGGCTTATCGATCTCTTCGTTGGAAAGTGTGAGAACTTCCTTAACAGAGTCTACAATGATACCGATGGAACCCTGTGCTTCGGGCTTCAGGATAAGTATTCTTGTCTTACCTGTGATCTCATCGGCCTCAAGACCGAAACGCTTTCTGAGACTCATTACCGGAATAACTTCACCTCTTAAGTTGATTACTCCTTCAAAGTAAGTCTGAGTCTTAGGTACTCTTGTAATAGATTGCATTCTGACGATGTTGTCAATGTAATTGATATCAACGCCGTAATGCTCACTTCCGAGAACAACAACAATATATTGTTTGGATTCAACGTTGTTTGCTGCTGCTTTTACTGCTTCTGCCATGACTCATCCCTCCTTAAACCAATGTATTAACATCGAGAATCAATGCAACTTCGCCGTCGCCGAGGATTGTTGCGCCACTGATCATCTTCGGGCTGTCGATGTACTTGCCGATAGATTTGATAACGATCTCCTGCTGACCGATAAGATTGTCAACAACAAAACCTGCAAGCTTTTCGCCCTTGGAGACGATAACGACTGTGAGGTTTTCGTCCTCGCCCTTTGTGGATTCGATGTCCAAAATCTGGTTGAGACGGATGATGGGAATAACGGAACCACGAAGATGGATAACTTCCTTGGACTGAACATACTTAAGATCAGATACGGGAATATCTTCGATAGTCTGGATGCTTCCGAGAGGAATAGCATATTTTTCGTTTCCGACTTCCACCATGAGGGACTGGATGATCGCAAGTGTAAGAGGAAGTCTTACAATGAAGTTACTTCCGCCGCCAAGAACTGTACGAACCTCAACGTCACCGCCAAGTTTTTCAATGTTAGTCTTAACAACGTCAAGTCCAACACCTCTTCCGGAAAGTTCCGAAACCTTCTCGGCTGTTGAGAAGCTGGGTTTGAACAAAAGATCGATGATCTCTTTGTCTGTCATCACTTCGGACTGTTCCTTTGTGATGGTACCCTTTTCAATAGCTTTTCTTTTAACCTTTTCTACATCAATTCCCTTACCGTCATCCTTAACTTCGATAACAACGTTGTTACCTTCCTGGTAAGCGTTCAAGTTAATGGTTCCGACTTCGGGCTTATTTGTCTTAGCTCTTTCTTCGGCAGTTTCAATACCATGATCTGCTGCATTTCTGAGCAAGTGAGTAAGAGGATCTCCGATTTCATCGATAACGGTACGATCCAACTCTGTCTCTTCACCGCTGATAACAAGATTGATCTTCTTATTCAAAGACTTGCTGACATCTCTGATCATACGAGGGAAGCGGTTAAATACGCTCTCCAAAGGAACCATTCGAACCTTCATTACTGACTGGTGAAGGTTTGTGGTAATTCTTTCAAGGTACTCGATCTGAGGTCCGATACCTGTTCCGCCGTTGTGACTTGCTTCATCCTGCTGAGCATTCAGAGAAACGAGTCCGTTCTTTGCGATAATGAGCTCAGAAACAAGGTTCATAAGGTCATCAAGCTTTTCAATGTCAACACGTACGGAACGATTGACAACGGGCTTTCCTGCCGAAGCGGGAGCAGCCTGAGCTGTGGCCTGCTTTGTTTCTGCTGTGCCTGCACCTGCAGCTGCGCTTGCATCTGCAACTGCGTTCTCATCCTTAACTGTAGCCGCCGCAACGCCATCCTTGGTAAGAGGAGCAATGTATGCACACTCAACTTCGGAAACGTTCATAATGGCTTCATTGACCTTTGCTGCGCTTTCCTTTGTAAGGAAAACCATTGAAAAATCAAGATCAAATTTCTCATCTTCTATGTCCTGAACCGCAGGTTCTGATTTTGCTATTGTACCGAGTTCTTCAAGTTTCTTGAAGACCATGAAAGCTCTGGCAGCCTTAAGAAGACAGCTTTCCTGAATGTAAACGGTAATACCGAATGCATTTGTGCCCTCATCAATGGCTTTAACGATAGCATGCTGTTCAAAGTCAGCGTACTTGAACTGCCTGAATTTTTCTTTGGAAGCATCTCCGCCTTCAGCTTTTGCTTCTGTTGCAACAGCTGCGGGTGCTGCTTCTGCTGCAGCCTTTGTCGCTTTCTTCTTGGGTGCTGCTGCGGGAGCTGCCGCTGCACCTGTTCCGCCGTTCTGAACGAAAGCGATCAGCTGTCCGATGATCTCTTCACACTTATCATCACCTTCATTTCCGGCGTTGATAATGTTGTCGAGAATGTTTTCCAGTTTGTCGAGTCCCTTAAACAGAACATCCACAAGGTCGGGAGTAACCTTCATTTTTCCGTTTCTTACTTCTGAGAAAACGTCTTCCCATTTGTGTGTAAGTTCCTGCATGGTCTTGTAACCCATGGTTCCGGCCATACCCTTAAGAGAGTGAGCCGCACGGAAGATCTCGTTGATAGTGTCCGCATTTTCCGGCTCTTTTTCCAGAACAAGCAATTGCTCGTTCAAGCTTTGAAGGTGTTCCTTCGTTTCGTCGATAAAGATTTCGAGATATTGACTAACATCCATGATCTTGTACCCCCGTACTTTTAATAATTTCCTGTGCAAGTTGTCCAAGCGGTTTAACAACGTCCGTAAGGCCTGATTCGTAAATGACCTTCGGCATTCCGTAAACCGTGGAAGTGGGTTCGTCCTGAGCAATTACGTAGATATTGTTTTTTTCGGCCAAAGCATTTATGCCCATCGTGCCATCGCCGCCCATTCCTGTCATAACGCAGCATATAATGTCGTCGAAGTCCATGCCCGCAATAGATTCGAAAAGGATGTCTGCGCAAGGTTTCAAAGCATTCCTCGGAGGCTCCTGAGCATTAAGTTCGATAATATAATCCGAACCGCTTTTCTTCAGTCTCATCTGAGATCCGCCTTTTGCAATGTAGACAATTCCTTTTGCGATCCTGTCACCGTTCGCCGCTTCGACTACATGGATCTGACTTTCCTGATCCAATCTTTGAGCTAAGGATCCTGTGAAGCCTTCAGCCATATGCTGAACTATCAGAACGGGTGCGTTAATGTTTTTCGGCAGGAAAGGAATTACTTCCTGTAGTGCTTTAGGTCCGCCTGTCGAAGATGCAATGAGTACCAATTTCTTGGATGTCGCCGGCATGCTCCTGTGAGGTCTTTTGGTTGCCGTAATGTTGGCAAGGATCTCTCTCGGATTCATGGGTGAAACTATGTGCGGTACACCGGCATGAAGATCATCATGACGTTCATAATGAAATTCATGTTCCGTAACTTTGTGAACCGCCGCAGCTTCTTCCGTGGCTTCCTCGTGTATCGGTCCGCTTTCTTCCTTCAGTGCAAGAGCAACTTTTTCAAGAACGGTGTTCTTAAAAGAATCGCCCATTACTTCTGCGAAGCTTTCCGGTTTCTTAATACAATCGAAAGCTCCGAGCTGAAGTGCCTGGATAGTCTCTTTACTGTCCATAGAAGTCAAGGCACTTACGATAATGACCTTTACACTTATCTTCGATTTGCCGAGGGCTGCGAGTAATTCAAGCCCCGTCATCTTGGGAAGGTTAATGTCACAAAGTATCAGGTCGTATTCATTTGGTGCTTTAATGACTCTGTCGTAAGTATCGAGACCGTTGGTGCAAGTTCCGACTACGCTAAACCTGTTGTCGGAATTAATTATATCAGATTCCATCCTTCTCATGAGTGCAGAGTCATCTACTATCAGTATTCTCTTTTTATCCATACTCTGCTCTCACCGGTCCTCAGAATCCTTGAAGAGCGCACTTTTACTAGTCTGTACGCATCTTCTCCCTTTCTACAGCGAAAATGTAAGTTATAATTTTTTCACGTTCTTCATTCGAAATGTTTATAAATTTAATTTTGTTTTCATAGCCGTTATTCTTGTTCTGCAACTGTCTTACAAGTACGACTTTTCCCATAAGATAAGGTATTTCGGAGCTTATTTCCGGAATGTTCGGGATCATTATAAGCGAATCATCCTTTTCCAGAAGTATGGAAGAATTGAAGCGCATTCCACCGCCGCTGATGTCCATCATCATATTATTGTTAAAAGTGACTTCTTCCATCTTGATCTGCTCTTTGATTATCCTCTTTCGCCCCTCTGTCGCGGCGTTTTTCAGATCGAGGTAGAGCTTTTCCTGATGCTCATCCACTTTTGCCCATGAAAGCTTCGCTCTGCATTCAAGTCTGTAATACTCACGTCTTTGATGCCTTTCAAGGTTTGAGATCAATTTGACGGTTACCGTGGCGATGTGTCCCTCGGTTCCTCTGTGTCCCACAACACATTTTGACTGGTAAAGTCCGTTTCTGGTGTAAAACCTTATGAAATAAATGTCATTTGTACTCATTGCCAATAACATATTACTGTAAATGGGCACAGAAATCGTGAGCTCCCTTTCGGAATTAACATGCAAAAGAGTGCTCGAGTAGGTAGTCTTATCAATGGGCTTCGTGGAAAAGATGTTGCCGCGTTTGATAAGCTGCAGTGTGATCTTGTTTCCGATCTCGAAAACAGTTTTAGGCATTTAAACCTCCCATCGAAAACAAATTCTTCCCCTATTGTTTCTTTTTGAATTTGTTTCTTATTAAATTGGAGAAAAGTAAAGTTATTCCTCTTTCTTCCGGCGCTGTCTCACTTTCCTCGCCGTCGCTTAAAAGTTCCTTTGCCATATCTTCAATTGCCCTGGACGCTCCGGAATTCGGTGCACACATAGTAACGGGCGTTTGTTTCATGACTGCCTTTGACACCTGATCATCCTGAGGGATGGATCCCAAGAATTCCAAAGAAATGTTAAGGAATCTGTCCACCACGTTCTTCATGTTCTCATAAAGCACGTTTCTTCCTTCGTCTTCGTTTCTTACACGATTGGCGATCATCTTTATCGTAGTGCTGCTCTTTGAAAACTCGGATTTACGGTTGAGAGCTTTCAATAAGGCATATGCATCCGTGATGGATGTGGGCTCGGGTGTGGCGATCAAAAGTACTTCATTTGATGATGCCACAAATTCCAGAACACTGTCGGAGATTCCCGCACCTGTGTCTATAATTATTACATCGGCAAGTTCATCCAATTCCACAAGCTTTTTTGTAAGATAGATGCACTGCTCTCTGTTCATACGGGCGAGTTCCTGTATGCCGGATCCGCCGGAAATGAACTTGATCCCTTCGGGACCGTCCATGATTATATCTTTAAGATCCTTACCTCTGAACATAAGATCGGCAAGGTTTGCCTTTGGCCTCACACCAAGCATTACTTCGATGTTGGCAAGACCGAAATCGGCGTCCAAAAGGACTACTCTTTTTCCCATTCTGCTGATACAGATCGCAAGATTTAAGGAAATGCTGGACTTTCCGACGCCTCCTTTACCGCTGGTAACGGTGATCACACGGGCAGATGGCTTTTCCTCGGTTGCGGAAACCATTTGTCTTAATACTGTAGCCTGATCCATCATTCGACACCTCCCAGCAATTGCTTGGCAATACTTTGAGGATTGATCCTGCTGATGTCATCGGGAACGTTCTGCCCATTCGTTGAGTAGGAAAGAGGTGCATCCGTGAGCATCTTTACATTTAAAATGTTTCCGATGCAATCTGTCTCATCCAGTTTCGTAAAGATCAGGCTGTAATCCGAGATCTCCGAATAGCCCTCTGTAATGGTTACAAGGTCCTTGTATTTGGTGGTTGCGGAAAGAACGAGATAAACGTCTCTCTTTTCTTCCGGAACCGAGAAGATCAGTTTCTCAATATCATCTCTTTGTTCCTTGTTTTTCAAGGTTCGACCGGCCGTATCGATCAAAACGGCATCATAGCCGGAGAAATCCTCCATTGCCTCCTTCATCTCCGCATCTGAATAGATGACTTTTAATGGAATGTTCAAAATGGAAGCATAGCTTCTGAGCTGATCAATGGCTGCAAGCCTGTAAGTGTCTGCGGTAAAAAGCGCAACTTTGGCTTTAAGTCCCAGCTTCAGGCTGGAAGCAAGCTTCGCGATCGTGGTGGTCTTTCCTACACCTGTAGGACCTATAAAAAAGATGAATCGCGTCTTACCGTCAGTAATTTTGATAGTCTGGGTTTGGCCCAGTTTCAGAACCAGTTTCTGGTAAATGTTTGAAAGGATCGTTTTTACGTCGGAATCAGGTTTTATAACACTTTCGATCTCTGCGATCAATTTGTTTGCGTAAACCTCTTCAACCTCATTTGACAGTAATTTGTTGTATATCATCTTAATGCAGGTCATGGAGGGGCTTTCCGGTTTTTCTTCAGGTTCTACTCTTGTAGTTTGTTCCACTGTCGGTGTTTCCTTTTTCTGTTTCTCAAGCATATTTTGAATGTTGTCAAGGACCTGTTCAATAGGGAAGCTCTTTTCATCATCCTTTGCAAGCACCGCTTCGAAGTTTGCGGGTTTGCTTGCCTTTGCAAAATCAGCCGCATTCTTTGCATATGCATTCAAATTTGCCTTCGGCGCCGCATTAAACTGCTTTTTCTGGTAATCCGTCTCAGTTTCTACGGAAGCAGTTACTTCAACCACGGACTTTTTAAAAAGCTTAAAGAGTCCCTTGGGTTTGATCCGCGTAATATGTGTAATTATAACGTCCTTCCCCAGCTCAGCCTTGGCTTTTTCCAGAGCTTCCTGCTCGGTAGGCGCTTCATATTTTTTTATAAGCATATCAGATCGTCACCATCCCTACAGATTGTATTTCTACGTTTGATTCAATCTCATTGTATGAGATCACAATCAGGTCATTAAAGTAATCCTTAGTCATCCTCTTAAAGTACATACGAACAATGGGTGATGTAATAATGATGGGATTTCCGCCAAGATTTTCCAGCTTTTCAACCTCATCTTTTACTGACTTCATTATCCTCTGGTTCTTTTCCGGATCAATGGCTATGTATGAGCCCTGTTCCGTTTGTTTGACAGAATTCATGATCTCCTGCTCGATCTTGGGATCAAGCGTAACCACATTGGTCTGCGTGTTGGCAGGAAAATACTTTGTTGAAATAAAACGCTTTATGCTGGGGCTTTGACGTACATATTCCGTAAGTACATCAGTGTCCCTTGTCGATGCTGAATAATCTGCAAGCGTTTCGAATATAGTAACAAGGTCTCGGATAGAGATTCCTTCTCTGAGCAGGTTTTGAAGTACTTTTTGAACTTCACCGATACCCATAAGCTTGGGAATAAGTTCCGTAACAACCGTTGCATTGTTTTCCTGAAGATTGTTGACCAGATTCTGCACATCCTGTCTTGTAAGCAATTCATCAAGGTGCTGCTTGATAACCTCCGTAAGATGCGTTGCAATGATCGAAGGCGGATCCACAACCGTGTATCCGAAAGATTCCGCTCTTTCTCTCTGGCTTTCCGTGATCCAAATGGCAGGCAAGTGGAATGAAGGCTCGAAAGTCGGTATTCCCGTGATCTCTTCTTCTACATAACCGGGATTCATGGCCATATAGTGATCAAACAGTATCTCTCCGTCCGATACCTGTATGCCTTTAATTTTGATTATGTACTGGTTGGGATTCAGCTGAATGTTATCACGCATACGTATCGTGGGAACAACGCAGCCGTACTCCAAAGCGATCTGTCGTCTGATCAAAACCACACGATCCAGAAGATCCCCGCCCTGATTTGCGTCGGCCAGAGGAATGATTCCGTAACCAAACTCAAGTTCAATAGAATCAACATTAAGCAACTGAACAACATTCTCGGGCTTTCTGATCTCCTCCGCACTGGTGTCCACTTCCGAAACCTCGTTTTCCACCTTTGCGACCTCGATCTTGCTTTGAATGGATCTCGCTGTTATCACAAAGGCAACTCCGTAAACGGCAAAGACTAATGTAGGGAGCTTTGTGAAAAGGCCAAGAACTATCATTGCGCCGCCTACGATGTAGAGGACTTTGGGAATTGAAAACAGCTGGCCTAAAAGCAGATCGCCCGTGTCCGTCTCTGAGGAGACCTTTGTAACCACAATACCTGTCGAAAGTGAAATTATAAGGGACGGGATCTGAGAAACAAGACCGTCACCGATGGTAAGCAAAGCATAGTTGTTAAGGGCCGTTGTTGCATCCATATTGAGGAACAGCATTCCCGTAACAAGACCTCCCACCATGTTGATCAGAGTGATCAACAATCCGGCTGTGGCATCTCCCTTAACGTACTTTGTAGCACCGTCCATTGCGCCAAAGAAGCTGGATTCGTCCTGTATCTTCTTTCTTCTTGCCTGAGCCTCTTTGTCAGTGATCGCTCCCGTATTCAGGTCTGCATCTATGGCCATCTGTTTACCGGGCATAGCATCAAGAGTAAATCTTGCGGATACTTCCGCAACTCTTTCTGAACCTTTGTTGATGACCATGAACTGAACGATGATCAAAATAATGAATACTATAGCTCCGATAACAATGTTTCCGCCTCCTACAAACTGTCCGAAAGCGTTTACCACTTCACCCGCATATCCTTTCGAGAGGATGTTTCTTGTGGAAGAAACGTTAAGTGAAATACGAAAGATCGTTGTGAACAGCAGCATTGTGGGAAAGGATGACATCTGAAGTACATCCGTTGAAAACAAAGCAGTAAACAAAATTACAAAAGCGATGCCGATGTTGAATGCCATGAGCAGATCAAGCAACCCCGTCGGCAGAGGCACGATGAGGAATATAATCGCACACAATATGTAAATTCCTATGAATATGTCGTTTTTCTTCATATAATGTGCATGCCTTTCGTGTCAACAATTCATTCTCCCTTTGGGGAGTTTTCCCGAAGCTTTTTTACGATTTCAACCCGTAAACGTAAGCAAGGACTTCGGCTGTCATCTGATAGAGCTCTTCGGGAATTTCGGAATCCAGGTCCACATTGTAATAAAGCATTCTGGCAAGTGCCTTATTTTCAACGATCGGAACCTTATTCTCTTTAGCTGTATCTTTGATCTTCTGTGCCAGATAATCGGCGCCCTTTGCAACAAGCACAGGCGCTTTGGAAACTTCTTTATCGTATCTGATCGCGCAGGCAAAATGCGTAGGGTTCGTGATGACAACATCAGCTTCCGGAACCTTTTGCATCATTCTTCTTTGAGATGCTTCACGCATCTTACTCTTGATCCTTCCTTTAACCTGAGGATCACCTTCCTGCTGTTTGTATTCATCCTTGATCTCCTGCTTTGTCATCTTCATGTCTTTATTGAACTTCCAACGACGATACAGGTAATCGGCAAATCCGATGATCAGGTAAATGAATGCTATCTTAAATCCAAGATTTATGATGAAATTGCAAATGTAAATTACTGCCGGCCAAAGCTCCAGCTGATACATGATCTTGATCTTATCCACATCATCCATGATGTTTGAAAAAGCAATGTAAAAGATCAATCCGATCTTTATTATCGCTTTTATAAGATCAAAAACCTTATCCATGGAGAACATTCTCTTTGCGCCCTTCGCCGGACTGATCTTACTGAGTTTAGGCTGCAACGGTTTCGGTGTCGGTTTCCATTTAACCTGCATTACATTAACCAGAAATGCCGTTACAAACGCCAGTAAAAGGATGGGCAGACAGGTGATAAGTATCCTGATCAACGCTGTTCTGAACAGTTCAAGAATGTAGCCGTTGTTGGGCAGCTCCACGGTGTAAACGGACATGGACCTGTAGCTTTCCGGAAATGCCTTCATCAGATTATCACTGATGTAGGTTGCAAAAAGCTTCAGGGAAATAAATAAGGCAAAAAGCATTCCCGCCGTAACCAGTTCCTGACTTTTACTGACCTGTCCTTCTTTTCTGGCATCTTCCAGTCTTTTCGCTGTAGGCTCTTCGGTCTTTTCGCCGCCCGCGCCCTCATCGGCAAAGAACTGCAGATCCATGGGAAGCATAAGCCTTAAATTATTCAGCTTATCAAATTCTTCCGCTTTGATCATAGGCTATCCCACGTAATAGGAAAAATTAAACAGTTCTCTCGTAAATTCTTCCAGATTTTTTAGGATCCAGGCTCCGGCAAGCATCAACACGATAAACACACCAATGAGCTTAGGAACAAAGGTCAGTGTTGATTCCTGGATCGATGTGAGCGTCTGAAACAAACTTATTATAAGGCCGATAGCCAATGAAACCAGCAATAAAGGTGCGGAAAGCTTTAACACGAGCACAAGAGCCTGTGAAAAGATGTCTATAAGCAATTGTTCGTTCATCCTGCACCTCCTCCCGTCAGGTAAGGGATCGCATCCCTCATATAGTAGATCATTTTATCGAAAATAAAATCCGAAATACTCGGTAAAAACATCATCATTACTATCAATACGGTAAGTCCGACAAAGATCTTCAGCTGAAAACCAACAACAAACATGTTCATCTGCGGCGCGACCTTTGCCAATATCGCCAACAATGTATTGACTATCAGAATTGCAGCAAATACAGGAAGCGTGATCCTGAAAGCAATGATCATATAATCCAGGATGAAATGAACAAAGGATTCATATATGCTTCCCGAGATCGCAACGCCCCCTACAGGGACTACTTCAAAAGAATCTATGACCGCTTTTAAAATAAAAAGATGCATGTCTGTTACGATCAACATCAAGGTTACCGCATAGCTGAAAAAAGTACTGCTGATGGTGATGTTCAGATTACTTGTGGGATCAAATTCCTGTATGTTTGAAAATCCTATCTCCATATCGAGCATTTGGCCGGCCATGGAAAGAATGTAATTTGCAAGTGTAGCAAAAAGTCCGAGTATCATACCGCAAACAGCATCCTTTAAAATGATCCCCGCATAGGCGATCACTCCGCTGTATTCAAGAGAATCCACTCCCGTCGTCATAAATACTATTACGGAAAAAGCTACAGAGAGCAAAATCTTTGCTCTTTGAGGGACATTTCTTAAAGAAAAGAAAGGTGCGGTATAAACAAACCCTGTTATCCTGGCAAATATAGCAAGGAAAACATCCAAATTATCAATATTAAACGAAGCCATGGTTTACACCTCCGTTAATAGAAGGTCATAACCAACTGCTCAATTACCAATGACCAACCGTCTACAACAATGAAAAGAAGGATCTTGAACGGTGTGGAAATGGTTGTGGGCGGCAGCATCATCATACCCATTGACATCAAGGTTGCCGAAACAACCATATCGATAATAAGGAACGGTATGTATATGATAAATCCCATATAAAACGCAATTCTCAATTCACTGATAATGAATGAAGGAATGAGTACATAGGTGGGAATATCATCAAGGGTGTTCACTGTCTCTATGCCTGCAAGATTACAAAACAGTGTAAGGTCTTTTTCATTTCGTATCTGCCCGAACATAAATTCCCTGATAGGCTCCATGCCGAGATCGATCGCTTCTTCGTAGGTGATCTCGTTGGCTTCCAAAGGTTTAATGGCATTATTGTTGACCTGAGCAAAAACAGGCTCCATAACAAAGAACGTAATGAACAGCGCCAATCCGATCAGGACCTGATTCGGAGGTGTGGTCTGAAGTCCCAGCGCTCCCCTGACAAAATGAAAAACGATGAGAATGCGCATAAAACTCGTCACCATTATCAAAATGGAGGGAGCAAGAGAAATAACAGTCAAAAGGATGAGTATCCTTAATGTGGTTGAAAGACCGTTATTCGCGTCATCATCATCGTTGTTTGTCGTAATTGATATTCCGAGATCTCCGAGGTTGCCGTTGATATTGATGCCTGAATCGGATTTCTCATTCTTTTCTTCATCGGTTGACTCGTCCTCTTCCTGCGCTGTAGTCTGTGCAGCATAAACAGGAACAGTTTTACAAATGAAAATAGAGGTTATTGTAAGGAACATACCGATAATTACAAAAACAGAAAGCTTTTTGTAATTTTTCAAGCACTTCATCATAACCCAATAACCTTAATTATTTGCTAAATGCAATTTTTTTACTGCTTATCATTATCGACGGGCAGGTCCTTGTTTTCATTCTTTTTCAAGATGGAAGCCAATACATTAGAGAACCCATTGACCGATGTACCGTTGGGCTTCTTTTCAAGGTTGATCTCGTCCTTCGATAATTCACAAATAACACTGATGCTGTCCTTCCCGACAGCAATCGCATAGTACTTCGTACCGATGCGAACAAGTTGTAAGAAACGATCTCTGGCTATAGCATATGTTTCCACAACTTCAAAATTGCCCGTGTTTTTTCCTGCCAACTGCTTCGAGGCAACAAACCTCGTGGTAGCCCAGCATGCAACAAGGACAATGATGAAAATCAATATAATGCCGAAAAATTCAAGCAGATTTTGCCCGGTAGATTTGATCCCCGAGGTCTTCTCTGCGGCATAAAGCACAAATGAACCGATATTCAGCATAATTATCCGATAACTTTTCTAACCGCCTCAAGAACTCTGTCCGCCTGGAAAGGCTTAACAATGAAGTCCTTAGCGCCTGCCTGAATGGATTCGATAACCATTGCTTGCTGGCCCATTGCAGAACACATGATGATGTTAGCCGCACCGTCTTTGGAACGGATTTCCTTCAGTGCCTGAATGCCATCCTTCTCAGGCATTGTGATATCCATCATTACAAGATCGGGTTTTGTTTCGGAATACTTGTCTACTGCTACGGCACCATTCTCAGCTTCGCCGGCAATATCATAGCCGTTCTTTGTAAGGATGTCTTTAATCATCATTCTCATAAATGCCGCATCGTCGCAAATCAAAATACTCTTAGCCATAATCGTCACTCCTATCTCAATATTGTTTGAAAATATTATGCTTCTTCATTATAGCATAAAACTCCAACAAAAGATAATCAAATGTGGGATTTTATCCTTTTTTTACTTAATGACTTCCGTGATCCTGATACCGAATGATTCACCGATAACAACAACTTCACCCTTAGCAACGTATTTGCCGTTAACAAGTACATCTATAGGCTCACCTGCAAGTCGATTAAGTTCTACTACGGTACCCGGAGCGAAATCAAGTATTTCTTTGATCGTTCTGCTTGTTCTGCCAAGTTCAACGGATACTTCCAACGGAACATCCAATAAGAGATCGATGTTTTCTGTCTGAAGTAATGGTGACTGAACCTGCATAAAAGGCTGGAACTGAGCGGGAGAAACATTCACATCTGCCTGAGGAGGCATTGCAAAGCCCATTTGTGGCATCTGCATCTGCTGAGGCATCATTCCCATTCCATAACCCATGTTCATCATTCCGGGATTCGGAGCCATGCCCTGCTGTCCCATCATTCCGGGATTCGGAGCTGCAGCCGCCTGAGGTGCTGCAGGTTCGGGAGCAGGTTCTGCTGCAGGTGCCGGCTGATCACCGCCGACGAATTTACGGTAAAGATTACGCGCAAATTCAATGGGATACAGCTGCATAAGTTCACTGTCCACAAGATCTCCGACTGTCATCTTAAAGGAAACCTTTACGAAATCCTTTGTAAGGAAAGATGCGATCTTTCCTGCATCTTCAACATTTGTCATGTCGATGACGGTTGCATTGGGCGGTGTAATATCAACTTTCGCCTCGATCATTGATGAAATAGATGTTGAGGCAGAACCCATCATCTGATTCATCGCTTCGCTGATGGCACTTAAATGAAGATCCGAAAGCTCACCTGAAGTGTTCGTTCCGTCTCCGCCCATCATGAGGTCCGCTATAACCTTAACATCATTTTCTTTGAGAATAAGGATGTTATTTCCGTCAAGTCCTTCTTTATAAAGGATCTGTATGAAAATACAAGGCTTATCATAGGCGCCTACAAGCTGCTCCCAATTGACGATTGAAACAGAAGGAGTCGAGATGTCTACTTTTTGATTTACGAGAGCGGCAAGCGTGGTAGCTGAGCTTCCCATGGATATGTTGGAAATCTCTCCTATCGCATCTTTTTCCTCTCCCGACAGACTCTCGCCGGAAGCTGCCGCAGTACTTGCAGCTGCGGTGGCGGTTGTTTCTTCGGTAGAATCGTCATCGGTGCTGTTAAACAATGCGTTTATTTCTTCCTGTGACAATAATCCATCCATAAATGTTATTCCTCCTTGATTACAGACGCGATCTTAATTGCGTAAGAATCTAATGATTCACCGGGTAAAGCAGTGAATTTGTATATATTTCCGACGTAAATATCAAGTTCATCGGAAACCTTTCTGTCAAGTTTAATAATGTCGCCTTTTGCCATATTTATATAATCATTGACAGAAATAACGCTTCTGCCAAGTACGGCCTTAACCGGAACGCGCGCTTTAGAGATTGCTGATTCGATAAAGCTCTTATAAACGTCGTCGTTCTTTTCCTGCATCGTTGAATACCAGTACTTGGTATTCAATTTGTCAATAACCGGCTCGATTACCGAATAGGGGATACAGACATTCATCAATCCTTCAACCGAACCTATCTTAATGCTCATAGTGATCAGTGCGATCATTTCGTTCGGACTGATAAACTGAGCAAACTGGGAGTTTGTCTCAATTCTGGTAAAGGTCGGAGAAAGTTCTACTACGTTGCCCCATGGCTCAGCCAGCTGATTTGTGATCATGACAAAGATCCTTTCGAGGATCGTTCTCTCAATCTCGGTAAAATCTCTGCTCTTATCAAGCGGAAGGCCTGCTCCGCCAAGCATACGGTCAACAACCGCAAATCCGATGTTCTCAGACAGTTCAATGATGATGCTGCCCTCGAGCGGATCAAAATCTATCATTCCGAGAAGAACCGGGTTCGAAAGAGCATTGGTAAATTCGGCGTAGATGATAGCTTCCGAGTTGACCACTTCTATCTGCGCATTTGTACGCAAATATGCGGGGAAATGCGTTGACAAAAGACGTCCGAAATGTTCAAAGATAATCTCGAGAGTCCTTAAATGCTCTTTTGAGAATTTGGAAGGTCTGGAGAAGTCATAATTCTTAACGACCACATCCTTGGTTTCCTTAAATTCCTCGGCATCGATCTCTCCTGTCGAAAAGGCTTTCAACAGGTCATCTATTTCTTTTTGGGAAAGTACGTCTCCCATGTTTAATCCCTTTTCTTATAGGTAAATTATTTTAAGATCCGATAAAACCTGAACAACCGTTATTTCAGTCGATCAACGCTGTATAGTGATCGATAAAGCAACATCTACCACAAGTTCATCTCCGGATTCGCTGTCAGATGTTCTAAAGTAAGTTCTGCAGTAAGAGATCAGCTCGCCTTTAACTGCAGCTTCATTCTTTTCAAGTTCATCCGCAGTGTAATTCTTTAAAAGACTAACCATATGATCGTTAAGTACAGCCTTTTGATTGTCGATCACAGCAGTTACTTCTTTATAGTTCGAAGCATCTGAGTTAAGGATCAGGCTCCAGCTTGCCAAGGCATATGCTGCCTTTGTATCTCCCTCACCTTTCTTGAGTCCGACAGTGATCTTGTCTCCGATTTCATAAGGAACTCTGGAAGCCAAAGGTACCTTAGCATAGGTTGCTGCATCGGGATTTTCAAGTTCAAGGTTGATAACCGTACAGATTTTCTGAACCAGCTTGTTTGCATTATTTGCAGCAGGTACTACCGAAAACAGGATAACTACCGAAAGTATGATGTTGGCAATCACAGCTGCCAAAATAGCAATTGCAAGAATGTTCTTTTTCATGATGCCTCCAAAAATTTATTTTGAGCTTCTTTGATTATATAAACGTATTTCCACTCTTCTGTTCTGAGCTCTGCCCTCTTCGGTAGAATTGTCAGCAACAGGTTCATGATCTCCTCGACCGGCGTAATAAAGATTGCCCCAGCCAATGCCTTTGTCCTCGGCAAAATATGTTGCCACGGAAATTGCTCTGCAAGCCGAAAGAATGTCGTTATTGGCAAAGTAATCGATATTTGTGGGAGTGTTATCAGTGTGACCGATAACCTCTATCTTGTACTCTCTGTACTGTTTCAGAATGTTGCCGAGTCTCGAAAGGATCGGTAACGCATTATCTTTTACCGTATCTTTTCCCGCATCAAACAAAACAGCTCCGCTGATCTCGATCTGAATAAATTGATAGGTTTCCGAATCTATTGTAATATCAAGATCATCAAGTACTTTTGTTTTATCAAGGAGTCCGATTATCTCCTCGTAAATGACGGTTGATTCTGCTTTATTAAGCTCTTTTTCTTTTTCATCAGCCAATGCTGCCAGCTGATCGGCAGTCAGCTCCGTACCGGCATTTTTATCGGAATCCGCTCCCGAAGAACCTTGGTTGGGCTCTTCCGCTGTAGGAGTGTGTGCGCTGTTATCTCCTGTCTTTTCAAGGTTATCGGAGTTCTGGCCGAGCTCGGAGTTATTGTCTCCGTCTCCGATGTTTTCAGCGCCTCTTTCGTTATCATCCACATTATCTACCGATTCGCCGTCATCCGTCTTACCGGTCGTATTAAAGTATTCATCCAGATTACTGAGCTGTGTAGCTCCACTGGATATCAGGATACCATCTTCAAAGGATGAGCCGCCGCCCGAAAAAATAGAGAACGTATCCTGCAAAGACTTCAGCATTGCCTCAACTTTGCTTTCATCAACAGATGACATTGAGAAGAGCAATACGAAGAAGCAAAGGAGAAGGTTCATAAGATCCGAGAAGGTCGCCATCCAAGCGGGCGAACCTTTCGGTGGTTCTTCCTGTTTTTTCTTCAAGGCTATTCACCGCCTTCCTCTCCGCCACCTTCGCCGCCGGACATTGCCTGCCTGCGTTCGGGTGAAATAAAGGATTTAAGCTTTTCTTCAATGATTCTGGGGTTTTCACCTGCCTGAATCGAAAGAAGTCCTTCGACAACAATATTTTTAGCCATGATCTCGGCTGTGTTATTCGATTTAAGTTTGGTTGAAACAGGTATGCACAACCAGTTAGCAAGCAAGGAACCGTAGAAAGTCGTAACGAGGGCAATGGCCATGTTAGGACCTACGGCGTTAATGTCTGAAAGGTTACCGAGCATGTTGATAAGTCCTACGAGAGTACCGATCATTCCCCATGCAGGGCCCATACTTGCCAGGTTTTCCCAGAATCCTATGTTGGTTTTGTGTCGATCCTCTATGCATGACAGTTCTGTTTCCAAGATGCTTCTGACGAACTCCGGATCGGTTCCGTCGACTATAAGAAGAATTCCTTTTTTAATAAATTCATCTTCTATTGAGTTATTGGCAGCCTCTTCAAGAGCAAGAAGACCTTCTTTACGGGCAACGTTTGAAAGATCGATGATCTGTTTAATGATCTCTTCTTCATTGTAATTTACGGGTTTAAGGATCAGTTTGATCGATTTGAGTCCGTTAATAAAGCCTTTGATATCGGAAGACATTACAAGGGAAACCGCAAACGCACCACCAAAGGTGATCATTGCAGAAGGCGCATCAAGGAAAGCCATGATACTGGCAACGCCGGCATCGCCCAATGAAATTGAAATCAGTACGAAAAGGATTGCCAAAATCAATCCGAGAATGGAAGCTAAATCCAAAACCTTCACCAAACCTTTCTTCCGATAGTTTTTCAACTCTATAGATTATACTAAACTTCAAAAAAAACCACAAGATGTAACAGCAATTTTTTTCAAAAAATACCACATATTGTTTTTTGATTAAAAATAATTTTCAAAAATTATATATTATTTTGATTGTAAATTTCTTTTTTAAATTCCTTAACAAGATTTTTCACTTCAATTCTGCTTTCCTTAACCATGATCTTTTTTCCTGTGGTTAAGGTAATGGAAGTGTCGGGTACTTCTTCCACCGTCTCGATCAGATCGGAATTCAAAGTAAACTTCTTGTCGTTAAGTCTTGTGAGCTCGATCATCACCCTTCTCCTTTGCTATAGTCCAACAAGGCGGCATAATTTTATGCCGCCCCATTAGTTTGTTTATTTAGATTATCTCTTAAGATTAATAAGTTCTTCAAGCAATGTATCGGAAGTAGTGATAATTCTTGAATTAGCCTGGAAACCACGCTGTGTTGTGATCATGTTTGTGAATTCTGTTGCCAGATCCACGTTGGACATTTCCAAAACGCCTGTGTTAAAGCTTCCGCCTGCTTCCGCAACAGTTTTTCCGATCCCGTCGAATTCTCCGGAGTTCTGAGTTGTTGCGAAAAGGCTGCCGCCCACAGCTTCAAGACCGGATGCATTTGCAAACTGCGCAACAACCACCTGCCCTAAAAGTCTTGAAACACCGTTATCATATACGCCATAGATCAATCCGTTTCCGTCAACGGAACAGCCGGTCATATTACCTGAAGTTCTTCCGGCCTTTGTACCGTCAAGCGCTCCTTTTGTATAAGCAATGGAAGTTGAACCGCTGTTCGCAAACATTGTAAGGCTTGAGAAATCAACATCAATACCGCCGACAGGGAAAGGATTTCCCGATGTATCGGTAGTTGCTAATGTGAAATTGATGGAAGGGTACTCATTGGCATCCAGATCGACGTTTTCATCAAAGTTTACATAGGAAAATTTACCCGAAGATCCGTCAAACTTGAGAAGGAAACTGTTTGTTGTGGTAATTTCACCTGTATCCTGATTAATATCAAATGTATACTGCTCTGTACCGACTGTAAGGGAAAGTCCTGCGTTTGCCACGTAAGTGTTGTTTGTTTCATCAAATGTTGAAAGAATGCTTGTACCTGTGGAATCCACAATGTCAGTAACAGCAACATTGTAAAGCGTCTGATCATCAGCATCCTGAGTGAGACGAAGGTTTACTGTGTAGCTTCTTCCCAGATTATCAAAGAATGAAAAAGCTGTAAGCTTTCCGGTTGTTGAATCAAAGGAAGTGTCAGCACTGTCAATGTTACCCGAGAAGTAGACCGCCTCAGTAGCTTCAGGCGAAGAATACATGTTTTCGGGAGCCATGATCTTTAAAGGACTTACCGTATCCGCAACAGTCTGGGTTTCATTGTTTCTGTCAACCTGCCATCCCATAACGGCGTATCCGTCGGCATTACAAAGTGTACCGGCAGCGTCAACCGTAAATGAACCGGCCTTGGTAAAAAGATTACCCGAACCGTTGTTTACAACGAAAAATCCGTCACCTTCGATCATAAGATCAAAGGGATTGTCTGTTCTCTGTGATCCGCCGTTAATGCTGACAGATGTCATAATAGATGATACTGTTGAACCAAGACCGATCTGCATAGCGTTCTGTCCGGCAGAACCTGCATCGGCATTAGGGCCCGTGGCGGGTGAAGATTTCTGGTAAAGCACATCCGCAAAAGTAACACTGCTTGCTTTAAAGCCAACGGTGTTAACGTTTGAGATGTTATTACCGATAACGTCCATTTTTGTCTGATGGACTTTCAGTCCGGAAACACCGGAATATAACGATCTCATCATAGTAATCGACCTCCTGAGTTAATGTTTCCCTTCTGTCAGTCGGGGAAACTGTCGCCTCCTGTCGGTCCGGCGACTAAAGTAGTGTCTCTTGTTATTATTTATCGGCACATGTTTTGTAACTCTTTAATTGTAAAGTGAAATTTTATGCAATAACCGCACCGTCAATGTTGGAAAACACCATTTCATCATCTCCTGTAACAGCCGTTATGACCGTATTGTTTTTAACATTTACGATGAATGCCATGTTGTCTACCATCACAAGAGACTCGTTTATTCCTTTGAGGCTTGCTTTTTTTGTTCCCATCTCCAGTCTTTCAAGCTGCTCATCAGTCATATCAATGTCTCTGTCGATTAGTCTTTCCGATGCGTGCTTGGAAAACTTAAGCGCCGATGCCTGCTCCTTTTGTTTGGCGAGTATCTCTTCAAAAGATTGTCCCAAAGGGCTTGTCGACTTATCGGTTGAAACCTTCGAACGATTTCCTGCCAATATGTCCTGCATCTGCTGAATGGAATAATTCCGATTAAAATTTAAATTGTTTAATGCCATATCAGTTGCCCTCCTCTTCATCATCGAAGAAAAGATAGCCGTACTCATGAGCAAACTCTTCATCCGTTAGTTCGGGATAGAGAGCTCTCACAGCGTCGTAGTCAAAGTTTTTCAGTTCGCCTGCCTGCATTACGTAACCTTCGGAATCAGCTGCATTGTTTGAAGTCTCATTTTCGGAAACATCCGTATCATCCGATGTTTCATTTGAAGCATTCGTGTTTGAAGCTTCAGAAGCAACGTCGTTAACGGCATTCTCTTCCGTATCGGACGTCTTATTGTCTTCTTCGTTTTCAACAGCAACCGGATGAGGATTGTAAATATTAAGGTTAAAAGCTCCTTTGACCGTTGTAAAGTTTTTGTCATCAAATACAAGATCCACTGAATATGTTCCTGCAGCAAGTTCCTGTAACAGTTCGGACTTGATCGTAACCGTTTTTCCGGTAAGCGTAACGTAATCGGAAGGCAAAACTGTGTTTCCGATAGTAAGTGCAACGTTTTCAGCTTTCGCAACGTCGCTTCCGAGATTGACTTCAAACTGTACGTCCTGAGGTTCATCACCGTTAAAGCTGTAATTCTGTCCCTGCTTTACAAGGCTCGGCTTGTTCTTGTCGTAGTGGTAATCATCCCCCACAACAGAGCTGAGATTTTCCATACTGTACAGAGCGCCGTCCATACTGAACTTAGCCTCTCCGCCGTTATAAGTAATGTAATCGACTATGCCCGATTTTGTTACCTTGCCGCCGCTTGCACTTTCGGTAGTAACAACAACCTGCTTTCCAACCAGAGAAAAGATCTGAGAATTTTCTGCTGTAGACGAAAGCGACTGTAATTCTTCCAATTGACTGAACGTGGCCAACTGTGAGATCCATTCGGTATTCGTTGAAGGTTCCAGAGGATCCTGATTCTGCATTTCAGCAACGAGCAATTGAAGAAAGGCATCTTTTCCGAGATTAGAGGTACCTCTTGTTTCCTTTTCCTCTGTTGTCGTCTTTGTAGCAGTGTTTTCGATTTTTCCGTCAACGACTTTTTGAATCAATAAATCGTCTGCCATAGTTACCTCCGTCAAGCCACATAGCTGACTGTACTTGTTCCGTCATCAATGTAACTTTGTGTTTTAAGATCCGGACCGTCTACGATCTCATTGATCTCATCGAGAGTGAAATGCTTTCTGTTCTTACCTTCATTCTGTTCGTATCCGCCTTTTTCAGCATCAGCGTCTTTGTTGAACGAGAAATCCGATACGGTCACTTCGACCGAATCAACCTTTAAGCCCTGCTCTCTGAGTGTTTCCTTAAACTGAATGATGTTGCTTTCGATAGCTTCCTTAGAAACCTGGTTTTCAGTCTGGAATTTTGCAGTGATCACACCGTCGTTTTCCTGGATCTGTACATTTACTTTTCCGAGATGCTCAGGTGTAAGCTGAATCTCAAGACTTCTCACGTCTGCCGTAAGATTGATCTTGATCTGATTAAGGATCTGATCGGCAATGTTTCTCAGATCAGCCACTCTCGTTTCAAGTCCGGAGACCTCATTTACATTTTGATTGAATTTTTCAATCATATTGTTAATGAACTTATCAGCAAAATTTACGCTGTCGCTTTCCGATCTGCTGTCTTTTTTGCCGTCACGCTGAGTGTCATTCTTTGCTTCATTGCCGTTCCTGAACTCGATCGTAAGTTCTTTTTCTCCGTCTTTCTCCGGAGCAGCGGTGTTTTCGGTATTAACACCCGTGATCTCTTCCTTCTTTTCGAAAGAATCAATCTTCACACCATCCGCCTCTTTCTTTCCGAGAAGATCAAGTTTAAAATTGCTTTCATCACCGAATGTGTTAACGATCGTTGATGCGATCATTTCTTCATTCATTCCGAATTCCTCGAGGATATCGGAAATTTCGTTGATGAGTTGATTGCAGGAATCCAGAAGATTCTGATCCGTCAAAAGCTTTGAAACATCATTTCCGCAATCCATGGAAACGAACAATTGCTGTAATGAAGCCGGATCAGCAAGATCCGAAGCCTTCATGCCGAGTGAATCGAGCTGTCCCTGTAATTCTTCGGGTGTGATGTTAAAGAATTCCGTGATCGTCACTACGATCTGAACCAGGCACGCTCCGACTTTTTCAAGCTGAGCTTCATCGATCTCTTCTGCATTTTCTGCAGTGCCGGTAGTTGCCTTTGTCTGTTCCGTCGCTTCATTGCTCTTAACATTTTTAAGAGCATTTTTCAGATCCTTGCCCGTGTCAGTCTTGATCTCGGTATTCTGAACCGTATCCTGACTTTGCTTGGTGCTCACATCTGCTGTTCCGGCTTTTGAAGTATCAATGTTGTTTTTTAAAACATTTCCGCTCTTATTCATGCCGTCAAAGAGTTTGGAAAATGCAAAGGCGTTGTCTGCTTTACCCGACGTTTTTTCCCCTGAAATGGAAAAAATGCCGGAAGCAAACTGAGTGTTTGTCTGTACATTTTGTACCAGCATTTTTGTTTCCTCCTTTCAAAAAGTATGGTCTGATCAAAAAGAGGTTCCATCCTTCAATTTTATCAGCCTGTTAAGGCTAATGACATTACTGTTTCATCAGGTCTCACCTTTCAGATACTTATCCCAGTAATTCGAAACTCTTGCCGCGAACAAAGGATCGTCCTTCGTCATTTGCGTAAGAATGTCTGATCTCTGAGATGTCTTAAGATGATCGAATATCCTGCAGATGAAATCAAGATCACTGGTAAATTCTTCCAGCATCTTAGCGGCATCGGCCGCTTTCATCTTTGCCACTGCTTCGGCAACTGCTTTTGCAGATTGCGATCGTGTCTGTTGGTCCTTCAGCTCTTCGTAGATCTTCGCAGCATTCTCGGGATAAACACTTTCATACCAAGAAATATAATCATCTGCGCTCGGAGCTTTGTCCGAATAAACCACTTCTTTATCGAAAAGCTCACGAAGCTTTAAATAAGTCTCGTATTCTTTTTCGTAATGGTTTAAAGAATCGTTCTCGCTCTGAAGTTCAGCAAGGCGTGCAGCGTAATCGTCATTTTCCTCAGAATAATTATCGACAAGTTCTTCCAGATAATTAATACGCTCCACCGCTTCTTTGATATTTTTATACGGATATCTTTCTCTGTATGCTATCTGTTCATCGGTAAGTTCCGGTAATATCATCTTAACAACAGGAACATTTTCAAGATAAGGTCTTAAAGTCGTTCCGACACCACCTGCATCGATCTTTACAAGTAAAGCAAGGATCGCAAGCCATACGATCGTAATGATCAAAATGATTATAAACGTGGCAAGCTTGGTTCCGAAGCTCTCCTTACTCGCTTTATTCTCTGTGTCGTTAAAATTTTTGTTCTTTTTGGCCATAAATCGCTCCGATCATCAATTTATTTCCCCGCTCTGCCGTGCCTGTAGGAAACCAGCTCATTGATCTCCATCTGTTCTTCATGTTCCAATTCTTCAAGAAATTCATTGTAAGCGTTTTCCCTGAGCTTTTCGTAGATCTTTCTTTCCTTCATGGCATTTTCGAGTCTTATCCTCGCTGCTTCAAGCGCTTTTTCAGCCTTCTTGACAGCTTTTTTTTGATCCTCTATGCTCAGATCAGTTGCTCTGATAGCATTTTCCGTAAGGTTGAGATCTCTGGCTTTGATCACGGAAGACATCTGAACTCTTTTTTCTTCCACAAGTTCCCTGCGCCGTAAAAATAAAGCCTCAAGCTTATCCTCTTCCTCACTCAGCCGGATCCTCGCATTGCCATATGCTATTTTTTCCTGTTCCTCCAGTTTTTCTCTGATATTAAGGATTCCCTGGAGTTTATAGACAAATTTAGCCATTAAAAATTTCCTTCATCAATTCCACTGTCTCTTCAAGAGAAAACTTCTCATCAGTCTGTTGCATAAGAAAATCGTTGACTGCATCAATCTTTTGAATGGCATAATCTATTTCTTTGTTTGAGCCGCTTTTATAGGCTCCGATATTTATCAGATCCTCGGACTCTGTGTAGGTGGCAAGAACGTTTTTTAGTGTATTGGCAGCGTCCTTATGCTCTTTTGTAGCTATCGAACTCATTACACGGGAAATGCTCTGTAAAATATCAATAGCAGGATAATGATTCTTATGTGCCAGTTTTCTTGAAAGAACAATATGTCCGTCAAGGATACCTCTTGCAGTATCGGCAATAGGTTCATTCATATCATCACCGTCAACCAGAACGGTGTAGATCCCGGTAATAGACCCCTTGGCTGTTCTGCCTGCTCGCTCAAGAAGTTTGGGCATTTCTCCGTACACACTGGGCGGATACCCTCTGGAAACAGGCGGTTCACCGGAAGCAAGTCCGATCTCTCTTTGTGCCATTGAAAAACGTGTTAAACTGTCCATCATGAGAAGCACGTCCATTCCGGAATCCCTGAAGTATTCAGCAATAGCAGTGGCGGTTTTTGCCGCTTTTTTTCTTAATAACGCAGGCTGATCGCTGGTTGCGCAGACAATAACCGAACGTTTTCTTCCTTCTTCCCCCAAGTCTCTTTCAATAAACTCTTTAACCTCACGGCCGCGTTCTCCGATAAGAGCGATAACGTTGATATCTGCACGTGTGTTTCTTGCAAACATACCCATAAGGGTACTTTTTCCGACTCCGGAGCCCGCAAAAATGCCAATTCTCTGCCCTTTTCCAAGAGTGATCAATCCATCGACCGCTTTGACTCCGAGAGTAAGAGCTTTGTCGATCATAACTCTTTCCATAGGATTGGGAGGCATAGCTTCCGAATTGTAAAAATCTTCCGCTTCTACGTAGGAGCCATCCATCGGACGCCCAAGTCCGTCAAGTACCATGCCGAGATAATTCTTTCCGACGGGTACTCCATACCCGGTACCACAGGCTTCCACACAGTCACCGATAGAAACTCCGCCCACATCTTCGTAAGGCATAAGCAAAAGTCTGTCGTCTCTGAAACCGACAACTTCGCAAAGAACTCTTTTTCCGGTGTCTTTAATTATAATGTCGCAAGTGTCATTGATCTTAGCTTCTACTCCTGTAGACTCAACTGTAAGTCCCACGACTTTTACGACTTTTCCGTAAACGTGTATGTAGTTTTCATTGAGTAAACCGAGATATTTTCTTTTATCCATCGATCATTTGCTCTGCTCTGTATCAGAAAGCATATCCAGAGCATCCAAAAGCCCTTCTGTTGCAATTCCAAGTCCGCAATCTATAACTTTGTCGCCATTTTCCAGCTTAACATCGCCTTTTTTAAGATCAGGCACCGAAACAAAATTTAAGCTGAGCTTTCCGTTGTATCTTTCTATTATCTCTCCGATCTTTGGAGACAATCTGTCGTAATCTTCGGCAGAAAGCTTAACATCAAAGGAATTGTCTCTCGGGAAATGCGAGATTGCCGTATCGATCAGATACTCAAGAACTTCAATATGGTTATCATAGGAAATCCCGGTTATCTTTCTGACATATTCCTTTAAAATTTCAACAAAAGCAGGTTCAAGTTCAGCAACCTGCCTTTCATAATCTTCCCTTAAAGCCGTTCTTTCCTGCTCTATAGAGGCAAGCGCGGCATCTCTTTCCTCATTGGCTCTTTTCATTCCGTCTTCATAGCCTTGGGATGAAGCAAGGGTTATGATGCCGGCTTTCGCAGCTTCTCCCTCTGCTTTTCCTTTTTCGACGGCTTCCGAAACGATGGTCTCAGCCTTGGCATTTGCAAGATTGATGATCTCATCTGCCTTTGCATCCAGTTCTGCTTTTAAAGCAATCTCCGTTTCACTTTTAATACTGTCGGTTACTTCAGCACGGATCTGTTCCTTAAACTCTTCCAGTTCCTCAGCAGTCATAACCTGCTTATCTTCAGGAAAATCCTCCACCTCATCGGCTTCTATACCTTCCTTAAAATCTTCTTCACCGGGATATGTTTCACCCGGAAATTGCTGATGCCAGATCTCTTTGGCGTTTTCACAGATCTTTTCTTCCATTTTGGTGAAGTCAAGCTTTTTAAGTGTCTTGGTATCGTAGGATATGGAGTATCCTTTAATCATATTATTAGACAACGAGCTCGTCACCTCCGCCTCTTGCTATGATGATCTCACCGGAATCTTCAAGCTTTCTGATAATGTTAACGATCTTCTGCTGAGCTTCTTCTACATCCTTCATGCGGACAGGTCCCATGAATTCCATATCTTCCTTGATCATAGTAGCAAGACGCTTGGACATGTTGTTGAAAATAGCTGCCTGAACGTCTTCATTGGCATTCTTAAGAGCAACAGCAATCTCATTATTGTCAACCTCATGCATAACACGCTGAATGGAACGATCGTCCAGAGTAAGAATGTCTTCGAATACGAACATCTTCTTTCTGATCTCGTCCGCAAGTTCGGGCTCGTCGATTTCCAAAGTTTCCATAATGTGTTTTTCTGTACCACGGTCTACCGTATTCAGGATGTCTACAACCGCATCCACGCCACCCGCAATGGTGAAGTCCTGATTTACAAGGTTAGCGAGCTTCTTTTCCAATACGTTCTCAACCTCCTTGATGACATCCGGAGATGTACGATCCATCTGGGCAATTCTTTTGGCAACATCAGCCTGCTTGTCCTGTGGCAATGCAGCAACAATTGCCGCAGCCTGAGAAGTGGAAAGGTAGGAAAGAATTAAAGCAATCGTCTGAGGATGCTCGTCCTGAATGAAGTTCAAGAGCTGCGTAGCATCGGTTTTTCTTACAAATTCGAAAGGACGAACCTGCAAGCTTGCAGTGAGCTTTCCGATAACTTCCACGGCCTTGTCTCCGCCGAGAGCCTTTTCCAGCAAACTCTTTGCGTAATCGATACCGCCTTCGGAAATGTACTGCTGTGCAAGACATACTTCATAGAACTCGTCAAGTACTTCTTCCTTGAGCGCCTGATTAATGCTTCTGGTGTTAGCAATTTCAAGAGTAAGCTGCTCGATCTCTTCTTCCTTAAGGAACTTGAAAACGTTAGCTGATTTGTCGGGTCCCAACGTGATCAAAAGGATCGCAGCTTTTTGCAAACCGCTCAGTTCACTTATTTTAGGTGATGATGATGCCATAAACGTGCCTTTCCGTTTTGTTTATTTCGAATAAAACTACATCCAGTCTTCGTTCAGCCAGTTTCTTAAGAGTGCTGCAACAGCTTCGGGATTCTCGTCGAAGAACTTTTCGATCATCTTTCTTGTCTCTGATTCCTCGCTGAACTCTACATCCTCGAGGCTCTGATTCTCCTTCGTTGTAGCAAGAAGCTGTTCAATGGACAATTCAGGTTCAACCTCCGTGATCTCAACAGGTCTCATGCCTCTCAGGATTACGATCAAGAGAATAACGAGCAGGAGAACAGCAAGTGCGATCTGTACAACCATTGATACATCGATATTTGCAGCCTGATCGTCTATAAACTGATATACATCATATGTGATGAGGATGACATCGTCCTCTTCAATTCCTGTAGCAAGCGAAACAACTCTGACCAATTCTTCGGGAGTTGTTGTCCTTACCGGATCCTGATGAGTCAGAATGTACCTGTCATATGTCATTTCATCCGTAAGCTCTCCAAGCATTTCAAGCTCCGTCTTGGTTCTCTTGACAACTCGTCTTGCGGTAACAGAGATGGATGCATTTGAGATGGTTCCGGAATTGTAAGCAGTTTCCGTAACTCTTACACTGGGTTTATAAAAATCATCTTCAGTGTAGGTTTCCGAATTTCCGGATTCACCGGTTGAAAGCATATAATCTGTCTCATCATTTGAATCGGTTCCGGGAACATCTCCGGAAGTGTTCTGGTTGGATGAAGATGTTTCGTGATACTCAACAAGTACACCTCTGTCTTCTCCTTCAAGAGGTAAGTACTCTTCAAACATCTGAGTTACCTTATCCCAGTTAAGGTTCAGATAGGTAGCAACATCAACTTCTGTGTACCCATTCATGATGAGCGCTCCGGTAACGCATTCCTTGTACTCGCTCTTAATGCGCTTTTCCATTGTCACTTTGTCTGTGAGATCAAGCCCTTCAATGTCGACTTCCGATCCGTCAAAAAGGACTTCTCCGTTTTGGTCAACAATCGTAATGTCATCGGTATTCTTGTTTCCGAGACCTTTGGCTACAATGGAAGCGATACCTGCAACCTGCTTTTTATTGAATTTATTGTTGTATGTGATGGTAACCGCCGCAGGAATTGTCTGATTTGCGGCAATAACTGAATTCGATGTGTCCTTCGGTATGTAATTAATGGTTACGGAAGTGATTCCCTGAATGCACATGATGGCATCCCTGATAACAGATTCACTTCTTAAGAACGTCCTTTGTAATCTCTCACCGTTAGTGGTGGTCAAAGATGTATCCAAAAGGTCATCGATGTTAAAAGAATCGTCTCCGATGTCTGCGGAGTAAACGGTAGTAACTGCCTCTACATAATGATCTTCATCAACAAGTACCGTATTATTGTCCGAACCGAGTTTGGAAGCATATCCTGCCTCTTTAAGAGCGGTAACTGCTCGGCTGGCAGTTTCGGTATCCTGGAATTTATAAAGTTCGGTGTATCTTGTTCTTCCCAAAAAGAAGACAAAAAACGCAATAATAAGAACAACCCCTGCAAAACTCCCAATGATCACTGTTTTCTGCTTGGTTGTCCATTTGTTCCAATATTCCAGTACTTTCTTTTGAATATTCTTTAACTGTTCGGGCATATAATAAACCTCTGTCTATACTTTAATCAGAACTGTAAAGCCATAATTTCTTTATATGCATCTATTACGGCATTTCTCACAGCCACCGTGTATTGTAAAGACACATTGGCCTTTGTCTGGGCAACAAGAAGATCTGAAATACTGTCGTTTAAACCGAGCATATAAGCCATTTCCGCTTCTTCAGCCTTGTTGGTGTAGTCCTCGGTTTCTTTGATCATCCCTCTTGCCGAATCCAACAACGCGGCAAAGCTTGTGATGTTCCCCTCATTTTTCTTGTCTTTCGTCGTATTGATCCCGGTCAGTACATTCCCCACTGATGAGACAGACGAAACACTTCCTAAAGAAGAAAGATCAATTGCCATAATTTACCTCCGTCAGCTTCCTATATCCATAGCCTTAAGAAGCATGTTCTTAGTGGCATTGAAAGCTGTGACGTTAGCTTCGTAGGAACGATTGGCAGAAATAAGGTTTGTCATTTCCGTAACCGTATCAACATTGGGGTAAGTAACGTAGCCTTCCTCATCAGCATCGGGATGAGCGGGATCATAAACCTTTTTCATGGATGTAACATGATCTTCCACTATATCCGTGATCTTAACACCGTTTCCGACATTCTTTTTGTATGAGACGCCGGTCTTCGCTGAATCCAACGCGTTCTGGAAATTTGTATTGTTTCCCGATCTTTCGGCAAAAACCACTGTTTGACGTACATAGGGCTTGTTGTCATCGGTTCTTGTCGTACTAACGTTTGCAATATTCTGCGCGATGATGTCCATTCTTGTTCTCTGTGCCGTCATTCCGCTTGCAGAAACATTAAGTGTAGACATTACTGACATATATTACACCTCCGATCATCTCTGAAGGACCATTTTGATCCTGTCGAATTCCTGATTTATAGCATTCAGATAAGCATAGTACTTGATCTGGTTATCGGCAAGGTAGGCATTTTCGGTGTCAATGTCCACATTGTTGCCGTCATATCTGTAACTGAGCTCTTCGTAATCCTTGTAGATTGAAGGCTTTAAAGCGGCCATTTGAAGATTTGCCACCTTTTTGTCAAGATTGTTGGTTCCCGACTGAGTCATTGCTTCTCTCAGCATTCCCTCAAAATCCATATCTGATCTTTTAAATTCGGGTGTATCAACATTTGCAAGGTTGTTCGCAATAATCTCATTCTTGGTCCAACTCGCTGAAGCTGCCTTGTTTAAGATGTTGATATAATTATAAGCATCGGATGTAATCATCTGTAACCTCCTTTTTTCAAGGGAATTTATATTATATATCGGATGAAAGTTTCTTCGGATAAAGTTCCTAGGTCTGATGCACAAGTGCATATACGCCGAATTATTCTTGTAATATTATATCGTATTTCTTAAAAAACACAAGATATATTCCGCTATTTTTTTTGAAGATACTAAATCTTGTGTCAAAGTGTGCCGATAAATATGATTAAATTTTTCTGAATTCAGTTTATTTATTTTTAATCATAAATAAACAAAAAGGACTCTCTCAAGTCCTTTTGTTTTTATCTTTTCAAATCCGTGAAATTTCATTATTCAGCTTTTGATTTCTTCTTATCGATACCCAACTCGGCAAATACATAATCGTTTAAAACCTTGATGTATGTTCCCTTCATGCCTGAAGATCTGGATTCGATAACGCCGGCACTTTCGAACTTTCTGAGTGCATTTACGATAACGGATCTTGTGATTCCGACGCGGTCTGCAATCTTGCTGGCAACAAGAGTTCCTTCTGTGCCTTCAAGCTCTCCGAAAATGTGAGTGATAGCTTCGAGCTCGGAATAAGAAAGTGTTCCGATGGCAGATTTTACAACCTGTACCTTACGATACTCTTCTACCTGCTCTTCATTTACAGAGCGCATCATTTCAAGTCCTACTACTGTAGAACCATACTCACTGAGGATGATATCATCAAGTGAATAATTGCTCTTTTTCT